>PWEU01000178.1 GCA_003554005.1 Nitriliruptoraceae bacterium | reverse complement strand
TCGAGCAGCGCCTCAGGACGGGGCGGGCAGCCCGGCACGTAGACATCGATCGGGATGATCTGATCCACGCCCTTGGTGACGGAGTAGCTGTCCCAGTAGGGGCCGCCGCAGTTGGCGCAGGAGCCGAAGGAGATCGTGTACTTCGGCTCGGGCATCTCCTCGTAGAGCCGCTTCACAGCGGGCGCCATCTTGTCGGTGAGCGTGCCCGACACGACCAGCAGGTCCGCCTGTCGGGGCCCGTGAGCGAAGGGGATCACCCCGTGGCGGATGAAGTCGTGCCGCGAGGGGGAGGCGGCGATGAACTCGATCGCGCAGCAGGCGAGACCGAAGTTGTAGCACCACAGCGAGTACTTGCGTCCCCAGTTGAAGACGTACTTGACCGGCTTGGGGAGCTCGACCTGGTCCATCAGTCCCACGTGAGGACTCCTTTCTTCCAGGCGTAGGCGAGACCCTCCAGCAGTGTCCCGATGAACAGGAACATCGCGACGAGCGCGAAGACGGGCGAGATGCGAGTGGTGGCGTCGAGGTCACCGATGATGACCGCCCAGGGGAACAGGAAGATCGCCTCCACGTCGAAGATCACGAAGAGGAAGGCGAAGATGTAGTAGCGGATGTTCGTCTGGGCCCAACCCACGCCCAGGGCCTCGACCCCGCACTCGTAGGTGGTGAGCTTCTGCGGGGAGGGCACCGACGGGCGCATGATGCGGTTGACCGTCATGATGACCGCGTAGAGCAGACAGCCGACGATCACGAAGATCGCCAGCGTTCCCCACTGCTCGAAGTTGCTCACCCGGTCCTCCCGGCGTCGGCCGCCGTCCCATCCGCTGCCGTCCGCTGGTGCCGAGCCGGAGCGGAGTGGGGTGTTCGTCTCGGGTCGCGGGGCGGCGGAGCGCTGGCACGGGCCGCTCGCGTGCTGGTCCGACACCCGTGGGAGCGTGCCGGGCCGAGCTCGCCGCAGTGCGCGACGCGGCCCGTCGCCGGGCCGCGTATCTGATGCTAGCAACCGTCCGGACACCGGCCCAACGGCGGTGGCCGTAGCGCCGCGCCCCGCACACTCAGGGCAGCCGCCACTGGACCGGTGCAGCCCCCTGTGTGGCCAGCAACCCGTTCGCGCGGCTGAAGGGCCGGGAACCGAAGAAACCCCGGTCGGCGGACATCGGTGAGGGATGCGCCGACTCGATCGTCGGCGTCGGACCGAGCCTGGGGGCCAACGCCCTGGCGTCACGACCCCACAGGATCGCGACCAGCGGTCGGTCGCGACCGACCAGCGCCTCGATGGCCCGATCGGTGATGAGTTCCCAACCCCGGCCGCGGTGGGAGGCCGGCGCCCCCGGCCGCACCGTGAGACAGCGGTTGAGCAGCAGCACCCCCTGGTCGGCCCAGGGGGCCAGGTCACCGTTCGACGGGGTCGGGACACCCAGGTCGTCGGTGAGCTCTCGGAAGATGTTGGCCAGGCTGCGAGGCAAGGGCCGCACCGTCGGCGCCACGGCGAAGCTCAGCCCGATGGCATGCCCCGGCGTCGGGTACGGGTCCTGACCGACGACCAGGATCCTGACCTGCTCGAAGGGTCGCTGGAACGCCGCGAGCACCCGGTCGCCGTCGGGGAGGAAACGCCGACCGGCGGCGACCTCTGCCCGCAGGAACTCCCCCATCCCCCGCAGCTGCGGCTCGACCGGCTCCAGGGCGCCTGCCCACGCGGCGTCGACCAGTTCGTGCAACGGTCGGGCAGCGCTCATCGCCCGGCCATCGCCGCGTGATCCCACCCGACCGGGACGGGCTCGCTGACGGCCACCGACCCCGCGAGGGGCTCGTCACAGCCGCCGGCACCACCATCGAAGGCGTCCAGGGCGACCGAGCCGCTGACCCGGACCAGACCCTCGCCGACGTCGATCCGGTCGACGACCACGCCCGGCGGCAGCTCGGTCCCCAGCGCCAGGCCGAGCGAGGTCCACCACGACGGCGGCCCGAGTGCCGGGACCAGTGCGACCCGCCCCGGCTCGATCGCCGGCACGAACCGAGCGTCGAGCCCCAGCCCTGGCGCCCCGATCACCACCTCGCCGCCGACGAAACGCAGGGTCGGCTGCAACCCGAAGGGCGTGATGGCCCACAGCTGCACCCGCGCGTCCGCCGCCGTGACCTCCGCCGCCACCTGGGCCGCTGGCGGCTCCTGTGATGAACGAAGCCCCCAGGGCAGGTCGACGAGTGGCAGCGATGCGGTGATGCGCTCGACGCGGAGGTCACCGAGCCACACCCCGGAGGCCTCCACCTCGACGTCCCTGGCCCGCCCCACGAGCAGCTGCGGGAGAAGGGGCCGGCTCAGGGCAGTGATATCCACCCGCTCCGAGACCACGCAGGGTTCGAGGGCCCGGTGCAGCGCGCGCTGTGCCGCCCAGGGCGCCGCCAGCTCGGCGACGACCAGGAGGACCAGCACCGTCCCCGCGGTCACGAGCCACGCCTGTCGGCTCACCCGACGCGGTCGACGGCGTACTCGGCGAGCCGGGTCAGCGCCGTGACCACCGGCGCGTCCCCGAACCCCTCCAACGACGTGACTGCGGCCGCGACGTAGCTCCCGGCGTGCTCCCGGGCGCGCTCGAGGGCGCCGGAGCCCCTGAGCAGCTCCAGGGCGTGTGCCAGCTCGGCGTCGTCGAGGTTGCCGTCGAGCAGTCGCTCGAGCTCACCGGAGCTGTCGGAATCGAGGGCGTAGAGCACGGGCAGGGTGCGCACCCCCTCCCGTAGGTCGGTCCCGGGGGTCTTGCCCGAGTCCTCGTGATCGGAGGCGATGTCGAGGATGTCGTCGGAGAGCTGGAAGGCCATGCCGACGTTCCAGCCGTAGGAGGCGGCTGCCTCCACCCCCTCGGCGTCGACCCCCGACAGCAGCGCGCCGTACCGGCACGAGGTCTCGATCAGCGACGCGGTCTTACCCGAGACGACCCGCAGGTAGTGCTCCAGCGTGGGCTCGAGCCGCGGCACGTCAGGCGGCAGCGCGCCGTCGGAACCCTGGACCTCGGCGATCTGCCCCTCGCAGAGCCGGGCGAGGGTCCGCGACATGATGCGGGTGACCTCGACGCCGAGGTCGGCGGACAGCTCGGACGCCCGGGCGAACAGGTAGTCCCCCGTGAGGATCGCCACGGTGTTGTCCCAGCGCGAGTTGGCGCTCGGGGCCCCCCGGCGGGCCGCTGCCTCGTCGATCACGTCGTCGTGGTAGAGGGTCGCGAGGTGCACGAGCTCGACGATGGCGGCGGCGTCGACCAGGGCCTCGGGCGTGTGCTCGGCCGTGGGGGCGTCCGGTCCGAGGTGACCGGTCAGCGCCACCAGCAGGGGGCGGAACCGCTTGCCTCCCGCGTCGATCAGGTAGCGGGCCAGCTCGTCGACGAAGGCATGGCTGGAGGTGACCTGGGTCGAGAGCTTGGTCTCGACCGCGTCGAGGGTGCCGCTCACCGGCAGGCCGTGGGCCTCGAGCCCCTCCAGCACGGGCTCGGGGATCGCCAGGCGCGCGACCGCCCGGCCCGCCGTGGTCGGGGGCCGGACCGCGTCGCCGTCGCCCGGCGGCGGCGTGTGGTCGGTCACCGCAACAGCGCTGCGGCTGCTTCGGCGAACTGCAGGACCGGTTGGGGCTGGACACCGAGGAACACCACCAGAGCAGCAGCCACGGCGATCGCCAGCGACATGCCCGAGGACTGGGTCGGGATCGGGCGCTCGGGGTCGGGCTCCTCGAGGAACATCATCCCGGCGATGCGCAGGTAGAAGAACGCGGCGACGACCGTGGACAGCACACCGACGACCACGAGCCAGGTGAGACCGGCGTCGAGGCCCGCACGGAACACCAACAGCTTGCCGACGAAGCCCGCGGTCGGTGGGATGCCGGCCAGGGACAGCAGCGACAACCCCAGGATGCCCGCGACCGCCGGCGAGGTCCGCCCCAGCCCGCGCAGGTCGATCAGGCCGACCTCCCCGTGCCGGCTGCGCTCGATCGCGACCACGCACCCGAAGGCACCGAGCGTCGAGACGGCGTAGGCCAGCAGGTAGAACAGCGTGGCCGACAGCCCTTGGTCGTTGACGGCCACGACCCCGATCGTGGCGTAGCCCGCGTGGGTGATGGACGAGTAGGCCAGCATGCGCTTGAGGTCGCGTTGCACCAACGCCACGTAGGCACCGTAGAGCATCGAGGCCGCCGCCAGCACGGCGAGCACCGGCACCCACAGCGTCTGCAGGCCGGGGAAGGCGACGAGGTAGAGCCGGAGCACGGCGGCGAAGCCCGCCGCCTTCGTCGCGGCCGCCATGAAGGCGGTGACGCTGGTCGGCGCCCCCTGGTAGACGTCGGGGGTCCACAGCATGAAGGGCACCAGGGAGATCTTGAAGGCCATCCCGACGGTGACCAGGCCCAGCCCGAGAGCGGCGATCAGACGGTCGGTCGTGACCAGCGCGAGGGACTGACCGAGACCGGGCAGGTCGAGGTGGCCGGTGGCGACGTAGAGCAGCGCCATGCCGTAGAGCAGGATGGCCGAGGCGACGGCACCCATGATGAAGTACTTCAGCCCCGCCTCCTGGGACCGCCGGTCCCGCCGCGCCAGCCCCGACAGCACGTACAGCGCGAGGGAGAACACCTCGAGCGCGACGAACAGCGTGATCAGGTCGTTGGCGGTGGCCAGCGCCACCATCCCGACCGCGGCGAGCAGCAGCAGCGGCTCCACATCGGCACGGTTGATGCGGCGCTCGTTGAGGTAGGCGTAGCCGAGCGGGATCACCAGCAAGGCGCTGAGGTAGACCGTGATCCGGGGGAAGAAGGCGATCCCGTCGTTGGCCAGCGCCCCGGCCAGAGCCGGCTGCGGAGTGATCGTGGCCAGCCCCTGGTCCAGCACGGCGACGTACTGCCAGCCGGTCAGCGCCAGCGCTCCCCCCAGCGCGGCACTGGCCACGACCGCCCGCACCATCGACACCCGGCGGGGGAAGGCGAACACCGCCGCCGGGAAGCAGGCGCCCACCACGACCACGACGGCACCGGGGAACACCAGCCCTGCCGTGATCAGCCAGACCCCGACGGCGAGGAACAGCAGGGCGGACGGGGCAGCGACGAGCTGCTGCCGCCCCCGCGCGATCGCGACCAGCAGCAGGATCAGAGCGACGACGGTGACGAGCAGTTCGGGCGCGAAGGCCGACCAGGCCACGTCGGGCACGTCGATGGGGGGTTGCGCAGTGGTCTGTGCGAGCAGCACGCCTCAGCCCTCCTCGCGGGTCCCGGCCGCGGCCGGCTCGACGGGGAGTTCCAGCACGCCGACCTCGACGAGCACGCGGTCCACCGAGGGCTCGACGACGTCGAAGAGCGGCTTGGGGTACAGCCCGATGGCCACGATCAGGACCAGCAGCGGTGCCAGCACCCCGATCTCCCGACGGTTGAGGTCGGTGGTGGTGGTGTTGGCCTCGCCCTCCAGCGGCCCGTGGAACATCCGCTGGTAGGCCCACAGCAGGTAGAGCGCCGCGAGCACGGCCCCGAAGGCGCCGAGGACCGCCGCGGTGCGGTTGACCTGGAAGGTGCCCAGCAGGATCGGGAACTCGCCCACGAACCCGTTCAGGCCCGGCAGCGCCAGCGACGACAGGGAGACCAGCAGCCACAGGCCCGCCATGACGGGCACCTGCTTGGCCAGCCCCCCGAAGTCGGCGATCCGGCGCGTGTGACGACGCTCGTACAGGAAGCCGATGAGCAGGAACAGCGCCCCGGTCGACAGGCCGTGGTTGATCATCTGCACCACCGACGCCGAGGTGGCCACGGTGTTCAGGGCGAAGGTGCCGAGGACCACGAAGCCCATGTGGCTCACCGAGGAGTAGGCGATGAGCTTCTTGATGTCCGACTGCATCAGCGCGACGACCGCGCCGTAGAGGATCCCCACCACGGAGATGCCCAGCAGCCACGGCGCGAAGGTGATCGTCGCGTCGGGGAAGATCGGCAG
>PWEU01000139.1 GCA_003554005.1 Nitriliruptoraceae bacterium | reverse complement strand
GCTGCGTGGAGCTGTCCGAGGTGGTCGATCTCGACCTCGATGTGGACGGCGTGACGGGCGGCCGGTTCACCGCCCACGCGAACGGTCCCTACGGTCGTTCCTAGCCGTCCGGAAGGGATGCCATGTACCGCAGGTTGTCGGATACCCCCAGCAACGTCCTCGCCTACGATCTCGGGGCGGAGCTCACGGCGGAGGATGTCGCGGGCATCCACGCCGAGTTGTCGTCGGCCGTCGAAGCACAGGACCGCGTCCGCGTGCTGGTGATGGCCGACCGCCTGCAGGACGTCGAGCCTGCGGCGGTGTGGCGGGAGCTCAGGATGACACCTGATCTCCTCGGTCACGTCGAGCGTTTGGCCGTGGTCGGCGATGAGCCTTGGCATGCCTGGGTCGCGACGCTGTCGGACACGCTCGGCGAGGCCGAGAGCTTCGAGCCCGACGCCCTCGCGACGGCCCTGGAGTGGGTCGGGGAGGAGCCTGGCACCTCCTAGACCGGGACGTGTCCCCGCACGAGCGCCCGCCCGGCGCCCCGGCGCCCCGGTGTCCCGGCAGGCGACCCGGTGCCCCGGTGTCCCGGCGCCCCGGACGCCGGGGTTGGCGGCTCTGCTGCACCGCCGGTCGGGGGCGGACGATGGCCGGACGACGCTCGCGCACCTTCCTGCAACGTTATGGTGAAGATGCCGGCCCCGTCTCCACGTGGAGATGGGAGCACCGGACCGTGGTGGGCGCGCGAGGACGTGTCAGGCGGCGCCGCGAGATGCGGGAAGGCGCGCCTATGCAGGACGTGGTGGACTTCCTGGCTCGCCGCTGGCCACAGCTGCTGGAGTTGGCGGTCGAGCACCTCCTCCTCGTCCTGACCGCGGTGGTGTTCGCCACGCTGATCGGTGTCACCATCGGGGTGCTGGTCTACCGCTCACCGCCCCTGAGCTCGTTGGCCACCTCGGTGACCTCGACGATCCTGACCATCCCGTCTCTGGCGCTGTTCGCGCTGATGGTGGTCTGGGTCGGGTTGGGCGACCGCTCGGCGATCATCGCCCTGACCGCCTACGCGCTGTTACCGATCGTGCGCAACACCGTCACCGGGCTCCAGGAGGTCGATCCGGCGGTCAGTGAATCGGCGCGGGGCATGGGGCTCAGCGCGCGTTCGCGGCTGCTCCGCATCGACCTGCCCCTGGCCTGGCCGGTGATCCTCACCGGGGTGAGGGTCGCCACGATGCTGATCGTGTCGATCGCGGCGATCGCCGCCTACATCGGTGCGGGCGGGCTCGGCAACTGGATCTTCGACGGGCTCGCGCGGCGCGGCAGCGTGGTTGCGCTTCCGTTGATCATCTCCGGGACCCTCGGAGTGGTGCTGGTCGCGTTCCTGCTGGACGCGTTCTTCATCCTCGTCAACAAGCTCACCGTGCCCAAGGGGCTACAGCACTGACCGGGAGAACGCCGTGGAGTTCATGATCCAGCTGGAGAAGCTGACCAAACGCTTCCCCGGGCAGATGGCCGTCGACGAGGTCTCCATGGACATCCCCGAGGGCGAGATCGTCGTGTTCGTCGGTCCGTCCGGGTGTGGCAAGACCACCACACTGAAGATGATCAACCGTCTGATCGAGCCCACCAGTGGGAGCATCTTCATCGACGGCGAGGATGTCACCCACATGAACCCGGACAAGCTCCGGCGGCGCATCGGGTACGTGATCCAGCAGATCGGGCTGTTCCCCCACCAGACGATCGCCACCAACATCGCAACCGTCCCCCGGGCCCTGAAGTGGGACAAGGACCGGATCGCCGCACGGGTCGACGAGCTCCTCGAGCTGGTCGGGATGGACCCCGACGTCTACCGCGATCGCTACCCGAAGGAGCTCTCCGGGGGGCAGAACCAGCGGATCGGGGTCGCGCGGGCGCTCGCGGCAGACCCGGCGGTGATGCTGATGGACGAGCCGTTCGGGGCGGTCGACCCGATCACCCGCGAACGGTTGCAGAGCGAGTTCCTGCGGCTGCAGGACGAGGTCCACAAGACCATCTGCTTCGTCACCCACGACGTCGACGAGGCGATCAAGATGGGCGACCGGATCGCGATCTTCGGCGACGACCACAAGATCCAGCAGTTCGACCGCCCGGAGACGATCCTGTCGAACCCGGAGAACGAGTTCGTGGAGGACTTCCTCGGCTCCGGCGCCGCGCTGAAGCGGCTGCACCTGCGGCGGGTCCGCGACGTCGACCTGACCTCGTGGCCAGCCGCCAGCCTCGACGAGGGCCGGGACAGCCTGCGGCGCAAGCTCGAGGAAGCCGAGGGCTACAGCTTCCTGCTGCTGGTCGACGACCGTGGACGACCGAGCCGGTGGGTCAGTTCCCGCGACCTCGATCGATCTGGAGAGGACATGAGCGACCGGGGGCTGCCCGCGGCGGCGTTGGTCGAGCCCCAAGGGACCCTCCACGACGCGCTCGACGAGATGATCACCTCCAACGTCGGCTGCGCGATCGTGGTCGACAAGCAGGGCGTCTACCAGGGCGTGGTCGACATCGACACCGTGATGACGGCGGTCAACACGCTGCGCGAGGAGCTGCGCGGACGCCTCGCCGTCGGATCGTGGCATGCGGTGCCGAGCGAAGCGGTCGAAGAGGCGAGGTCCTGACATGTCCGTGACCTCGACCGACCCGCAGCTCGCCGGTCCACGGACCGACGAAGCCGAGGAGGCGCCCACCTCGGCGCTCGGCCGCCTCCTACGTGATCCGGGTCGGGCGTGGTCGTACGTCGGTATCCCCTTGATCGTCCTCGGGTCGTGGTTCGCGGTCTATAGATGGGTGAGCGGGCTGGAGCTCGACAGCATCGAGCAGCGGTGGCTGAACGCCGAGCGGGTGACCCGTTCCGTCGTCGAGCACATCCAGCTCAGCCTCATCGCCACGCTGTTCGTGGTCGGGATCGCCGTGCCGCTGGGCATCATGCTGACCCGCCCCTTCGCCCGCCGGCTCACCCCGATCTTCATCGGCATCGCCAACATCGGCCAGGCGATCCCGTCGGTGGGACTGCTGTTCTTCCTGGCACTGCCGGCGCTGCTGGGGATCGGCCCGAGGACCGCGGTCGTCGGGATCGTCGCCTACTGCCTGCTCCCGGTGCTGCGCAACACCATGGTCGGCCTGGACCAGGTCGACGACAAGCTGATCGAGGCCGGCCGTGGGATGGGCCTGACCACCGGATCCGTGCTGCTGCGCATCGAGCTGCCCCTGGCGGTCCCGGTGATCCTGGCCGGGATCCGCACCGCCCTGATCCTCACCGTGGGGACCATGGTGCTCGCGACCTTCATCAACGCCGGGGGGTTGGGTGACATCATCAACGGAGGCATCGTCAACAACCGCACGCCCATCCTGCTGACCGGAGCGGTCCTGACCGCAGGCTTGGCGTTGCTCATCGACTGGCTGGCAGGCATCGCGCAGGAGGTCCTGCGCCCTCGCGGCCTGTGACGTTGCGGCACGCGAGCAGGCGTGGAACGCGGACACCACTACTCACCAGGATCCCGTACGCACCTTCGACACCGACACAGAGGAGTCCGAAGATGAGAACCGCGAACCGTAGACCCCGACGGTGGCTCGCTGCACTGTTCGTCGCGGCGCTGGCGATGACCGCCTGCGAGGCTGACGGCGTCATCGACGACCCTGAGGCCGAGGGCTCGCTCGCCCAGGACTACGACCTCTCCGGCGCGGAACTGACCGTCGGATCCAAGGAGTTCACCGAACAGCTCGTCCTCGGCCACATCGCCCGGATCGCTCTGGAGAGCACGGGCGCCACCGTGGAGGACGAGATCGGCCTGGCAGGCACCGCGATCGTGCGCGAGGCGCTGTTGGCGGGGGAGATCGACCTGTACTGGGAGTACACCGGGACCGGCTGGATCACCCTCCTCGGGGAGACGGAGCCCGTGCCGGGCGCCGACGCGCAGTACGACGCGGTCGCCGAGCGCGATCTCGAGGAGAACGGCATCCGCTGGCTCGCGCCGGCACCCTTCGACAACACCTACGCGGTGGCCGTGCACGAGTCCACCGCCGAGGAGTTCGAGCTGTCGCAGCTGTCGGATCTGCAGCGGCTGCTCGACGACAACCCGGACGCGGCGACCTTCTGCGTCGCGAGTGAGTTCGTCACCCGCGACGACGGTCTACCGGGCATGGAGGAGCACTACGACATCGAGTTCCCCCAGGAGAACCTCGTCATGCTCGACGAGGGCGCGATCTACAGCGAGGTCGAACAGCGGGACAACTGCAACCTCGGCGAGGTGTTCGCGACCGATGGTCGCATCGCTGCCCTCGATCTCGAGGTGCTCGAGGATGACCAGGACTTCTTCCCCGCCTACACCCCGTCCGTGACCGTCCGAGACGAGCTGTACCAGCAGTACCCGCAGCTCGGCGACATGTTCGCGGAGATCGCCGCGCGGCTCGACACCGCGACCATGCAGGACCTCAACGCCCGTGTCGACGCGGAAGGCGAGTTCCCGGAGGAGGTCGCGGAGGACTTCCTGCGCACCGAGGGGTTCATCGGCTGAACGGCTGACCCGCCCGCCCACGACCTGCACGCCCACGACCCGCACGACCGGAGGTTCGACCATGTCCGCGATCGTCGCCGCCCACGGCCCGTTCGACGCCGCGGAAGGGGAACGGATGCTCGACCGCCTGCCCCACCGGGGCTCGGACGGCTCTGGCACCGTGCAGGTCGGCCGCGCGTGGCTCGGCCACCGCCGACTCGCGATCGTCGACCTGGAGGGCGGCGAGCAACCCCTGCACGACCCCGGCCGCGACCTCTGGCTGGTGGGAGACGGCGAGGTGTACAACCACCGACGCCTGCGTGCCGAGCTCCAGGAGCGGGGTGAGACCTTCCGCACGGGGTCCGACCACGAGACCGTGCTGCGCCTGGTGGCGCTCGACGGCCTCAGCGCGCTGGCCCGGCTGTGGGGGATGTTCGCCTTCGTGGGAGCGGCGGGGGACGGGAGGTTCGCGGTCGGTCGTGATCCGCTCGGTATCGCCCCGCTGTACTGGGTGCAGGACAAGGACACCACGCTGTTCGCCAGCGAACTCAAGGCGTTCGATCCGGCCCGACGCAACGAGGTCGAGCCGTTCCCCCCCGGTCACACCTGGACCCCCCAGGACGGTCTGCAGCCGTTCCGGACGCTGCCGGAGCCGCACAGCCCAGCCGTCGAGGCGCTGATCGCAGAGGCCGGGGACGTCGCGGACCCACCCGAGGCGATCCTGGCGGCGATCCGGGACGCGCTGATCCTGGCGGTCGAGCGGTCGATGACCGCGGATGTGAGGGTCGGCACGCTGCTGTCGGGTGGGTTGGATTCGAGTCTCGTCACCGCCATCGCGGCGGAGGTGGCCAGGGGCCAAGGCTGGCGACTGCCGCCCTTCTCGGTCGGATCGGAGGGCAGCGAGGACCTCGCCGCAGCACGGCGCGTCGCCGCGCACGTCGGTACGGAGCACTTCGAGCGGGTCTATACCGAGGACGAGCTGATCGACTGGGTCCCGGAGGTCATCGGGGTGATCGAGTCGTTCGATCCGCAGCTGGTGCACAGCTCGGTGCCGAACCTGCTGGTCGCGAAGCTGGCCGCCCGTCACGTCAAGGCGGTGTTGATCGGCGAGGGCGCCGATGAGCTCTTCGCCGGGTATGCGCACTACGGCGACATCGACAGCGACGAGGAGCTGCGGGCGGCGTTGCTCGAGACCATCGAGGGACTCCATACCGGGGGGCTGCAACGCGTGGACCGCGTGGCAGGTGCGAACGGCCTCGAGGCGCGGATCCCGTTCCTCGACTTCGATGTGGTCGCGCTCGGGCTCGCCCTCCCGGCCCGCTGGAAGCTGGCCCATGAGGACCGGGCCGAGAAGTGGCTCCTGCGCAAGGCCTTCGAGGGGTGGCTGCCCGAGGATCTGCTGTGGCGCAAGAAGGCCCAGTTCGGTGAGGGCAGCGGTGCCCGCGAGCTCCTCCGGGAGCACTACGG
>PWEU01000407.1 GCA_003554005.1 Nitriliruptoraceae bacterium | reverse complement strand
CGAGCCGGGGGCGCAGGACGACGTGGAGCCCGCGGACGGAGGTGGCGCCGAGCAGCGCGACCTCGAGCTGCTCGAAGCCGCCGCCGCCGCGACGGCGATGTCCATCGCGACTGCCGAGCAGGAGCCTTTCGAGGCGGCCTTCGACGAGGACGCGGAACCCCACGACCTCGAGGACGAGCTCCCGCAGCCGGGCGATCCGTTGGTCGAGGAACTCATCGAGCTGCCGGTCGAGGAGGAGCCCGCGGCCGAGGTGGCCGAGGAGCCCGGGGTCGAGGTGGCCGAGGAGCCCGCGGCCGAGGTGGCCGAGGAGCCCGGGGTCGAGGTGGCCGAGGAGCCGGCGGCCGAGACAGTCGAGGAGCCCGCACCCCCGGTCGACGAGCCGGAGCCGTCCGAGCCCCAAGTGGTGGAGCTCGCTGACGAGGAACAGCCTTCCACCGAGGGCACCGCTGCCCCCGATGCCCTAGAGGTCGAGGAGGACGACCCCACCGACCGACTCGCGCCCGTGCAGGTCTCGGATACCCCGTCGGTCGACCTCTTCGGCTCGGCCGATCAGGACCTGCTCCGCACGACGGCGCAGCTGGCCATCCTGTCCGATGACCTCGCCGTGCGCGGTCACGCCGAGGCCGAGGCCGAGGCCGAAGAGCGCTCGGAACCCAGCTCCGACGACGCCGAGGACGCTGGGCGCGACGACCGGCCCTGAGCTCCGAACCACCGTCGCCGTCCCCGCCCGAGAGGTGACCTCGCCGCTATGCGTCTGCCTCGCTCCACCTCGGTGTTGCTGCTCGCCCTCGGGCTGCTGGCCGTACTGCTGGCGTCGTGCTCGCCGTCCAGCCAGCCGGACGCGGTGTCGTGGCGCAACGTGGAGATCGACCTGCCGGATGCGTGGTACGTGTTCGAGGACGAAGCGGACCGGCTGAGCATCTCCAACCGGGACATCGGTGTCGGTGACGTGGTCGGCACCCCCGCCGACTGGCCCGAGGGCGACGTCGTGGCGATGTTCTTCACCTACGAGCCGGACACGCTGCCCGCCGACTGGCGAGACCTGCTGGGGCGACTGGACGCGGAGATCGAGACGGATACGTCGCTGACGCTGCAGGGTGATGTCCCGGCGACGCAGCTCATCTACCGCTACGAGACCGAGGGGGTACGCACCCGCGAGATGGTCGTGCTGATCCCCTCCCGAGCGATCGTGCTCCTCGCCCAGCCCGTGCCGACGCCAGCTGATGACGACGTGACCGAGGTGTTCCTCGCCTACCTCGACGACTTCATGGGCGTGCTCGAGTCGGCCACCTTCGGAGCGCCGCTGCTGGACTAGTCGGTGTGCCCGCGTTGCCGTCACGGAGCGCGGCAGTTCGCCCCGTGCGCCGCCGTGCGGGGTCCACGATCCTCCCCACTACTCTCGGCGCGGCAGCTCCTTCGGTTCGCCATAGAACGTCTGGACCCGTGAATGAACATCCCCGTCATCGGCGTCGGGCACGTCGGACTCGTGTCGGCCGCTGCCTTCGCCCGCTGGGGCCACCAGGTCGTCGGCTACGACGACGATGGGGCGAAGATCTCGAAGATGCAGGGTGGGGAGGCCTGGTTCTACGAGCCGGGGCTCGATGACCTGATGGCCGAGGTGGTCGCGGACGGGCGCTTGCGCTTCAGCCACGACCCTGATGACGCACTGCGGGACGCCGAGGTGGTGTTCGTCTGTGTCGGGACTCCACCCCTACCCGGCGGGGGGCCGAACCTCTCCTACGTCGAGGCTGTCGGCCGCTCGGTCGTGGAGCACGCGCAGCGGAACCTGCTGCTGGTGGAGAAGTCGACCGTCCCCGCCAACACCGGCAAGCGACTCGAGCAGGTCATCCAGCGCGAAACGGACCGACTCGGTACCGCCCACCGCATCGAGGTGGCGTCCAACCCGGAGTTCCTGAAGGAGGGTGCCGCGGTCCAGGACACCCTCCACCCGGACCGGGTCGTGTACGGCACCTCCTCGGACTGGGCGCGCGATCTGCTCAGGCAGGTGTACGCGCAGCTGGTGGCCGAGGACGGCATGCCGGTCGTGGAGACCGACGTGCCCACGGCAGAGCTCATCAAGCACGCCTCGAACGCCTTCCTCGCGACCCGCATCTCCTTCATCAACGCCGTCGCGCAGATCTGCGACCGGGTCGGGGCGGATGTCGCGGTCGTGGCCGAGGGCATGGGGCACGACGTGCGCATCGGATCGCGGTTCCTGCAGGCCGGGCTCGGCTACGGCGGCTCCTGCTTCCCGAAGGACGTGGATGCGTTCGCGCCCCTCGCCGCCCAGGTCGGCTACGAGTTCCGTCTGCTGGACCAAGTGCGTGAGATCAACGTCGGTCAGCGTCACTGGGTCGTGCAGAAGCTCTAGCAGGAGTTGTGGCACCTCGCCGGCAAGACCGTGGCGGTGCTCGGTGCGGCGTTCAAACCCGGTACCGACGATCTGCGCGAGTCCCCCGCCGTCCACCTCGCCAACGACCTGGCCGACGCCGGCGCAGAGGTCCGTGTCCACGACCCTGTCGCCCTCGACAACCTCGCCCAGGAGCAGCCCCACCTGCCCGGCTACACCGAGCTGGCCGGCGCCCTGGACGGAGCGCACGCGGCGGTCGTCGCCACCGACTGGCCGGAGTACACCACCATCTCTGCGGCAACGTTCCGTGACCGCCTCGCGTACCCGATCCTGATCGACGCGCGCAACATCTACGACCCCGACACCATGCTGGACGCAGGCCTGCACTACCACGCCCTCGGCCGGCGCAGCATCGACACCCGGCCGTCCTAGGCCGACCCGCCCTCGCCTCTGTCCAGCCCGGCCGCCTACCAGTCGAACCGGATCTGGGCGGGACCACCGGAGAGGCTGTTGCGTAGGTGCCACTCGCCGTCGCGCACGACTCCGATGCCGTCACGAGCGTTGGCGTTCCAGTCGCCGGTGACGGGCACGTCGCCTCGAAGGACCCGTCCGTAGGTGAAGACGATCTGTCCGGGGCCGCCGGAGAGGCTGTTGCGTAGGTGCCACTCGCCGTCGCGCACGATACCCACGGTGTCACGGCCGTCCTGGTTCCAATCCCCGATCAGCGGGACATCTCCCCGGGGGATCCGTCCGTAGGTGAAGACGATCTGTCCCGGGCCGCCGGAGAGGCTGTTGCGTAGGTGCCACTCGCCGTCGCGGATGATGCCGATCGTGTCTCGGCCGCTGGCGTTCCAGTCACCGGCGATGGGAAGGTCGCCGCGGGTGATGCGGCCGTAGCGGAAGGTGTGGTCTGCCCCGCCGGAGCTGAGGCTGTCGCGTAGGTGCCAGGTGTCGTCGCGCACGATGCCGACGGTGGTGATGCCGTTGCCGTTCCAGTCGCCGGTGACCGGGACATCATCCGGACGACCGAAGCTGAACACGATGTCGGCGTTGCCGGCCAGGCTGTTGGACAGCTCCCAACGGCCGTCGATGAAGCGGCCGGGGGTCGTGAAGCCGTCCCCGTTCCAGTCACCGGTGACCGGGATGCTGTTCACGCTCGCGCTCTCGCCGGCGACGGTGGTGACGTCAGCGCCGCAGGCGGGAACCGTGCCCGAAGCGCTCCCCGTGGGAAGTCGGAACACCTGCGTGATCCACAACGTGCTCCCGCGGCGTTCGACGCCGATCCCGACCTCCATGTAGCTGGAGTGCAGGATGTTGGCGCGGGGACCGGGGGAGTCCATCAGCGCGCGGTGCAGGGATCCAGCACTCGGTCCGTAGCCGACGTTCTCGCCGACGAGCCGCCAGTCGCTCACGTCGCTGGCCAGGTTCGGGTTGTGGTGCAGGCGCGCGGCATCGGCCATGACCACCGAGTGCGCGCGGGCGACCCGGGTCAGCTCGGTGTTGGACCGCAGCGACGGGAGTCCCTCACTGCGCCGGGCGTCGTTGAGGCTGCAGAGCAGTTCCTCCTCGGCGGCATGGTCGATGGCAGCGACAGCCGGTGTTGCGGGGAACAGCACGATGGCCAGCACCAACAACGCGCTGGCGACCGTGGCGGACGCGCGGTGCGACCATCCGGGTCGCGGCATCGCTGCCACCTGCATCCTCCACCTCCGTGTGTCCTCCCCGGCATCGGTCGACCGCCTGGCCACCTTGAGTGATGGCGCAGCCACGGAGCGTGGCAGAGCTGCGGCGAGCGGAAACGGATGCGCAGTCGGTAGGGGCGGTGCTCGCCGTCCGCAGGTCGCGCGTCCGGTTCAGGGTCGGTGCCGTGCGTCGATACTCCGCCTGGGCGGCATCGCCCTCGTACTGATCCTCGGAGGGCCCCTCGATGTCGCGCGCTCGTACCCCGGCTCGACGCCTGCTGGTCCTCGGCCTGTTGACCGCGCTGCTGGCTGTGGCCCTGCCCGTTGCGCCCGTCCACGCCATCACGCCGGCTCCGGAGACCAGGGAGGCGGTGATCGATGCGTCCAAGGGCGCCAAGGGCGCGCAGAACACGGCTGATGGAGCGGACCATGAGGGCCTCCCATCCGCCGTCGCGGACGACGAGCAGGCCTCCGAGGTGCTGGAGGCCCCCTTCCCGTTCTCCCTGGTCGGGTTCCGCGGCACCGGCTCCCCCCAGCTGCTCTACCGCGCACGGCTGGCCGAGGGGGGCTGGAGCGATTGGACCGAGGTGGAGCAACTCGGAGAACTCGACGGCCCTGACGCTGACAGCGACGAGGCTGTGGTCGCGGAACGGGTGCGTGGCGAGGCCACCTGGAGCAGCGATCCTTACTGGGTCGGTGAGGCCGACGCCCTACAGCTCCTGGTCCGGGATGGCGCGCTCGACGAGGTCGACGTCCACGTCATCGACTCCCTCGGGCACAGCGAACCCCTGCTGCGTCGAGCTGCGCGTCACCTACGGGGGTTGACGACCGCTCACCCGGCGCAGGCCGACTTCGGCCAGCCCGCCATCGTCACCCGTGAGCAGTGGGGCGCGGACGAGGGGCTGGTGCGTACCGCGGCGCGCCACGCCCCGCCGCGCTACGCCGTCCTGCACCACACCGCCGGCAGCAACAGCTACACCCGCGAGCAGGCGCCCGGCATCGTGCGGGCGATCCAGCGGTGGCACATCACCGGCAACGGCTGGTCCGACATCGGCTACAACCTGTTGATCGACCGCTATGGCACGGTCTACGAGGGTCGGGCCGGGGGCGTGACCCGTGGGGTGGTCGGCGCCCACGCCGCGAACCACAACCGAGGCTCGGTCGGGGTATCGGTGCTCGGCAACTTCGAGAACGCCCGCCCACCCCAGGTGGTGGTCGACGTGGCCACCGAGGTGCTGGCGTGGAAGTACCGCCTGCACAACATCGACCCGCGAGCGACCTCACAGGTCCCGGTGGGGGATCGGTGGATCCCTCGCCTGGTCGGCCACCGCGACGTCGGACGGACCGCCTGCCCTGGCCGCTATCTCGCCGCGCACCTGCCCGCGATGCGTGAGCGGATCGCACAACTGGCCGTCCAACCCGCGATCGGCTGGACACCGGTGGTGGGTGACTGGTTCGGGACGGGTCAGGACAGCATCGGTTGGTTCCGCGATGGCGAGTGGCGGTTGCACCACGGCGCGTGGCAGGGGGCTGCGGTCACCGCCTTCGGCTTCGGGCAACCCGGCGACCTGCCCGTGGTCGGCGACTGGAACGGGGACGGCAGCACCACGGTCGGTGTGGTTCGGGGTGGGCGCTGGCTGCTGCGCAACACCAACACCACGGGGCCTGCGGATCTGGACTTCTGGTACGGGCGTGGCGCGATCGACCATCCCATGGCCGGCGATTGGAACGGCAACGGCCGGGACGGTCCTGCGATCGTTCGCGACGGTGAGTGGCACCTGCGCAACAGCCTGTCGGGTGGTGCCGGGGAGATCGTGTTCACCTACGGTCGGGTCCTGCGCGGCGACGTGCCTGTGGTCGGGGACTGGAACGCCGACGGCCGTGACACCCCGGCGATCCTTCGCGACCGGCACTGGCACCTGCGCAACGAGCATTCAGGTGGCCCAGGAGAGATCGTGTTCATCTTCGG
>PWEU01000065.1 GCA_003554005.1 Nitriliruptoraceae bacterium | reverse complement strand
TGCCGTCATCCTCCTCCACGACGGCCGACGGGACCGCGGACAGACCGTGGCCGCCACCGAACGGCTGCTAGCCGACCTGACCGAGCAGGGCTACCAACCGCGCGCACTGCCAGGGTGCTGAGCCCGAGAGGGCGGGAGTACTCTCGATACTCGCCGACGTGGCAGTGGAGCCTCGTGGGGAGCCGAGGCTCTCAACCCAACGATGATGGACTCCGTGGCAGGATCTATCCGGAAGCGACCGACGTGAGGGCGGGCCTCTCAGATCAGCCCAAGGCCACGGGCGACCTCGACGGCCTCGCGCCGGCTGCTCGCGCCGAGCTTGCGGTACAGCGCCGTGACGTGGGTCTTAACGGTGTTGACCGACACGGAGCGGGCAGCAGCGATCTCGCTGATCGTCAGCAGTGACGGAAGGTCGCGCAGGATGCTGGCCTCGGTCGGCGTGAGCACCGGCAGCGGTGGCCGACCCGTGGACCGGCGCGTCACGAGGCCGGCGATCCGACCTGCAACCTCCGTGAGGCGGCCACTGCGGTCCGCCGCCGCCACCAGGTGGCCACGGACCGCGGGCCCGGCATCGAGGAAGGGACGCACGATCCCGGTTTCGTCCGAGATCCGTAGCGCGGCCAGCAACGCCTCGTGCGCTCGCGTCGACAGGTCACGCTGGAAGCCGAGCTCAGCCGCAAGAAGGTGACACCGGATCCGCGACCCTTGCAGGAGCGTCGGCAACTGCCCAGCGAGGACAGGCGCGATCGCCGCCGCGACTGCCAGGCTGTTGCCCGCCGCGTGGAGCAACATCGCCCGCATCAGCGCGAACTCGCCGTAGGCCCGGAGCGGACGACCGTGCTCCTCCGCGAGTCCGCTCGCCCACGTCCTCTCCCCGATGTTGATGGCCGCCTGCACCAACCCAGGGCCGACCTGGGCGTGGAACGTCGGCGACATCCAGGAGTTCGCGTCGCTCCTGCGCGCACGATGGTCCCGGAGCGCAACGTAGGGATCGGCACCCTCGTCCAGGTGGTGCAGCAGTTCGCAGACTCGCAGCGAGTGGACCAGACGGGGATCCGACATCGCTCCGATCGAGTCAAGGGCTACGCCGACATGGTGCGCCGCCAGCTCAGGTTCCACGCGTTGGTAACCGGCCCATGCGAGCGCCAGGTGGGCGGGGAAAGCCCGGTGCGAGCGGGTCCACCCCCTGTGGTCAGCGATCGACAGTGCATCCCGTGACAGCTCCTCGGCCCGCGCGAGATCCTCCCTCATGAGCGCCGAGGTGGCGAGCCCACACAGGCACGACACCACGAGCGTGTCACGGCCGCCCAGCCGAGCACGGTCGAGGACCTCACGGAGCTGGCCGTCACCAACCTCGATGTCACCGGACCGCATCGTCGCGAGGCTCCAGTTCTGCAGCACCAGCAGATCGAGATCGACGTTGCCTGTCGGCACGTTCACCAGCGGCGTCAACCTGCCGAGCGCGCCTTCGAGCGAGCGGCCGAACTTCGCGCCCGCGACATCGACCACGGATGCCAGCGCCGC
The DNA here is from genome assembly GCA_003554005.1 of Nitriliruptoraceae bacterium. Taxonomy (GTDB): domain Bacteria; phylum Actinomycetota; class Nitriliruptoria; order Nitriliruptorales; family Nitriliruptoraceae; genus T1Sed10-7. Next base: position 4,483 of record PWEU01000065.1, on the reverse strand, counting down.
CAGCCACGGGTCATCAGCCTCGATCAACGCGTCCAGGTCCACACCGGACAGCAGCTCCTCCGCCTGAGCCGGCCCCTCCTCGGCCAGAGCGAGCAGGCTGCGCAGCAACAACACAGCCGTCTCACTGCGCAGCGGCGCCGGGAGGTCGGCCAGAACCCGCTGCAGCCAGCCCACCTGCCCGTCGAACATCACCGTGATCCCCCGCTCCCGCAGGAGCGCTACGAACTCCGCCGGTGCGTCCGCGCGGGCGAGATGCTCCAGTGCGTGGAGCCACTCGCCCTGCTCGGCGAACCAGGTACCGGCGATCCGGTGCAACGCCGCCTCTCCCTCCGGATGCTGGCGCCGGCGCTCCGCATCCAGGTACGTCCGAAGCACGGCGTGGTAGCGGTAGACCTCGCGACGCCGATCCAGCTGATCGGTCAGCGCTTGGCGGCGGGCGAGCCACTCGAGCACATCGGCGGCGTCCTCCCGACCCGAGAGCCGGACGGCGAGCCCCACCGGAACCCTCGTGCAGATGCTGGTCGCGAGCAGGAACCCGCGCAGGTCCTCAGGTTGCTGTGCCAGCACCTCAGCGACCAGATAGTCCGCGACCGCACGGTCGTCACCCCCGAAAGCGGTGAGGAACCGGTCCGGGTCCACACCCTCCAACAGCGACAGAACGGCGATGCGGATCCCGGCAGCCCAACCCTCCGTCCGACACCGCAACTGCTCGACCTGCGTCGCATCGAGCCCACAGCCAGCACGGTCAACAAGCTCCTGCACCTCATCCCCGTCGAACGCGAGATCGCCACTCCGGATCTCCCGAAGGCGACCCGCAAGCCGGAGCCGGTGCAGCGCGAGCGAGGGTTCATGGCGGCTGGCAAGCACGAGCAGGAGCTCGTCCGGCTGGCATGCGAGGAGACCATCGAGGCTCTCGAAGGTGCGCTGATCCTGCACGCTGTGGAGATCATCGATCACGAGGCGCACCGGTCGTGCCGGCTCCGCGATCGCAGCGGCGACATCGGCGATGAAGCCAACCTCGATCGTGTCGCCCGGCGGTTCGAGGTGGTGGATCCTGCTCCAAGGAGGGAACACCGCCGTCGAACGCAGCGCCTCGAGGGCAGCGTTCCAGAAGGCCGGAGCGGTGTCACCGAGGCGTCCCACGTCGAGCCACGCCGTCGGGACCTCGTCCACAGCGTCGCGCAAGGATCCGAGCAGCGACGTCTTCCCCGACCCGGCCGCCGCACACACCAGCGACACCGGCGCGGGCTCCACGGTCAACCTGTCGAGCAACCGAGGACGAGGCACCAGGAGCGACCTGGCCGTCGCCGGCCACTCACGGGTGGCGACAGCTTGGTCGCCAGTCGTTGCTGGCGGTGGCCTCGCCGCTATAGCCATCTGCCTGCAACCTCCCGAGGCCCCCACATCCGGCCGTCGTTCTGCGAGGCAGTCATGCCCACGGCTGGCTGCGACCCGTGGCTTCCTGGACGATCCGCCGTTAAGGTGGCCTGCTGGGCGTGGCCGCTCGCGCGGAGGAAGTCCAGCGATCATAATGACCGCATCGTCCCTTCGGTGACGCCCACGGAATCGGATGGCCACCAGAAGGGGAACCACGTCCTGGCTGCTGACTCACCCAGACCGACACACCCCCTAGACCACTGGGGGCTGGTCCGTGGGGCAGCGAGCGCTTCACGGCAGGCGGGCAGGGTCCACCACCCGCTCGGCGGTCACGGGCTGTCGACCGTCGTCCGCCCAGCACTGCACCGCTCCCCGTCGACACGAGCCGGGGCGGGCTAGTCGGCCCGTCGATGTGCGGGATCGCTCCGGTGCGCTGCGTCGCGAGGGGGAACGGGTCCCCGGTCCTCGCCGGGTTGGACGACAGGGTGAGGGTCAGCCTCGGCGGGACCAGCAGGATTGGGGTAGCCGTATCCGGACGCGGGCTAGACTGCCGCCATCGTCGGGACCTCACCGCAGGGGAGGCTGACATCACCAGCTGAGACGACGCCAGGGAATGGTTCGGACGGCCCCCGGGGTGTCTATGGCGCGGATCGACGCCTGGAACCTGTGGAGCCTCCAGGCCCCCCCGAGAACCGTCGTGACGCCATCAACGGCCTGCTGCAACCCGCCCGGGCCGAGTAGTCGCGCAGGACTGCACCGTCGAGGAGTTCAAGCGGGCGCCGTGAGAAGTGAGGGTCAGGCATGAGCACGGGGTGGAGGGACGACAAGTTTCGGTGGCACCTTCTCGCCGCCACCGTGCTTCTGGGGGTGTCAGCCGCTGGCTTCTTCACCTTCTACGTCACCTACACCGGCAGTCACGTCTCCGGACTGCAAAGGGCGATGCTGGCGCTCATCTACGTCGTGCTCTTCGTGGCCAAGCTCTCCGTGCTGGGTTGGACGTTATGGAAGCTCTACGATGAGCGCAGCGCCGAAGATGCAAGGACGCTGTACCGCTTGCCTCACATCATCATACTCACCGGCGCCGTCGTGATCCTGGGCGCCCAAGCGGGGTCGCTGCTGTCGCGATAGCCCGTGTCGGCCGCCGGTTGCCCGCTGAGCTTGGGTGAGCGGCACGGAGAACCCGGGCAGGTACCGGCGCGAGGGCAGCGGCCCGCTTCAGGGGCTCTACGCCACAAAGTGGGGGCGGCGCCTCCGCAGCCTCGCGGCGGCGAGACCGTCCACAGGAGTCCATCACGAGCCAGGGAAACCGTGCCTGACCTGGGACGACAGTCCACGGTCGTTCCCAGACCACCGACCGCATCCAGGCCCGTTCGCCAGCCGTTTCCTGTCAACCCTCCTGACAACCCGGCGGCAGGGACACCGAACATGGTCCCGCTGGCGCTACCTCCTCGCGTCCGTGATCCCGATCGCTCGCTCGGCGTTGTCAAGGCGCGCATGGCCGCCTCGTAGCCGGGACCACCTCACAACACGAAGTTGCGGGTGGAAACCCTGCCGCGACGCGGCCCTTCGGCAAGGACCGCTCCTGTCGGCGTGGCGGGGTCAGTCTCGTTCGCGCAGGGCACGCTCGATGAGCAACTCGCCGAGATCGCGTCGGCCGTCCAACACCGTGAGAAGGACAACCCCGTTCCCTCGGACGGTGAACATCAACCGGTACGGGGCGACCAGCACCTCGCGGTAGCCGTCGAGTCCCTCGGCCTCGAGTTCAGGGACGATACAGCAACGCAAGGGCAGGGTCTCCAGGTCAGCCACAACCTGCGTGATCTGCCCGTAGAGGTGCTCGGCCGCCTCGGCTCCGTCTCTGTCGACCACGTCGTCGATGATGCCCAGGAGATCCTCGACGGCGGTCTGGGTCCACTGGACGATGAAGCGGGCGATCACGACGCTCCGCGACGCTCAGCCAAGCGGGCGCCAACAAGGCCATCGACCGACGCCTGGTCATGCAGGCGTCCAGCCCGGTGGTCATGTTCCCCCTGCGCGAGCAGCTTCAGCAGGTGCAGTGCCCGCTGCTGGCGCTGATAGGAGTCAACATCTTGCAGCACCGCGGTCGGCTTGCCGTTCTGGGTGATGACGATCGGGCTGTGCCGGTCTGTTGCTCGCGCGATGAGGTCGGCGGCGCTGCGCTTGAGCGCCGTGACAGGTTCGATGTCCTTCGAGAGGTCCATGGCACCGATAATAGCACCGGATTTGGCACCCTGCGAAGTGGCGTGTAACCGGTCAACGGCCGACCTGAGCCCGGAACATGCGGCGAACAACCGCGTCACCGCCAAGCGCGGCCCTTCGGGCAAGGACCGCATGCCCCACCCCATGCGGGCTCGTTCTGGGGGGGACGGTGGGTCAGGTGAAGTGCTCGACGGCGCTCGAAACTCCCGGGCCGGGCGCGTCAGCTGTTGCGCAGGTCTTCGTGCGCCCATGGTGCGCCAGCCAGCAGCAGTTCCGGGTCACCGGTGAGCAGGGGGGGGCTTGGTGGGCGAGCGCGGTCGCAGCGGCGAAGGCATCTGCGTAGGCCATGGCGTGGTCCGCCTTGATGGTGGCGGCTTGAAGGACCCGGGTTGCATCGAGCAGATCAAGGTCCAGCTGTGGTCGTAGGTCACGCACGACCGCCTCGGCCGCCTCGTGCCCGTGCAGCCGCCACGCGTCGCTCATGACGTCGTCGTCAGCGAGATCCTCGATTGCGGCCGCGAGGTGCATGAGTGCGGCCGGGTCCACCTGCTGACGACGATCGGCGGCGCGAACCGACTCGCCCAGCGCAGCGCTGACTTTGACCTTGATCGTGTCGGCGCCCAGGATCAGTTTGGGCCGGTCGAGGGCCCGTCATCGATGACCGCAAACCGCTTCGTCACCTCACCCTCCATGCATCCCGAGGTGGAGTGGATACAGGCGGACGTGACTGCACAGCGTTGGCCACGGGAGGACGCCGCCGACGCGAACGACCCTCGTCTCCTGTCAATTCTTCCTGTCAAGACGACAGCTACTGGCAGAATTCGGGGTGCTACGGGGGTGGGGCGTAGAGGATTCGAACCTCTGGCCTCTTGCGTGTCGACCAGCG
>PWEU01000099.1 GCA_003554005.1 Nitriliruptoraceae bacterium | reverse complement strand
GGGACCGACCACGTGGGGGCGAACCACGCGGCGGTCACCGCCCGGACGCCCCGACGCCCGGCCGCGCACCGCCGCGGCACCGAAGCCCTCCTGTGCCACCACCTCGCCATCGCAGCGCGCCGACCACGCACCATTAGGAGTTCCCATGTCCCACGACCCTGCCGTCCGCGTCAGGGGCGTCCGCAAGCGTTTCGGCACCACCGACGCGCTCACGGGCGTCGACCTCGAGGTGGCCGAAGGCGAGGTGGTCGGGCTCCTCGGGCCCAACGGGGCCGGTAAGACCACCCTGGTCCGGGTGCTGGCGACCCTGCTGCCCCCCGACGAGGGCCAGGCCACGATCTTCGGCCGTGATGTCGTCCGTGACGCGCCCGAGGTCCGCCGCCTGATCGGCCTCACGGGGCAGTACGCGGCGGTGGACGAGCTGCTCACCGGTCGCGAGAACCTCAAGATGTTCGGGGAGCTGTTCCACCTCACCGGCCGCGACGCCCGCCGGCGCGCCGGTGAGCTGCTGGAGCGGTTCGATCTGGCCGACGCCGGCGACCGGCCGGCCCGGACCTACTCGGGCGGGATGCGCCGCCGCCTCGACCTGGCCTCGAGCCTGCTGGTGCGTCCCCGGCTGCTGTTCCTCGACGAGCCCACCACCGGCCTCGACCCACGCTCGCGCAACGCCATCTGGGAGGTCACCCGGGAGCTGGTCGCCGAGGGCACCCCCCTGCTGCTCACCACCCAGTACCTGGAGGAGGCCGACCAGCTCGCCGATCGCATCGCCGTGATCGACCACGGCGACATCATCGCCGAGGGCACGGGCGACGAGCTCAAGGACCGCGTCGGCGGGCAGGTGGTGGACATCCTGCTGGCCGAGGACGGCGATGGCGACCGTGCGCAGGCCGCCATCCCCGGCGCCGAGCGCACCGGGGACCCGCGCCGCATCCGCGTACCCGTGCCGGCCGAGGACGCGCTCGCGGAGCTGTCCCGGATCGCCGCCACCCTGCAGGCCTCGGGGCTGTATGTCCGCGACATCGGTCTGCGCCGCCCCACCCTCGACGACGTCTTCCTCGAGCTCACCCAGCAGGCGCCACCCACCGCGCAGGAGGCCGCATGAGCATCTTCACCGACACCGCCACCGATGCCGTGACCGATCCGGCCGTCGACACCGCCGCCGCGAGCGGCGGCAGCAGCGGCGACCACGACCCGCGGACCCCGCGCCGTGCCGACGCGCCGACGCCGGTGGTCCGTGACGGCCACCTCGGTGTCCTGTACTTCGCCGCGCGGGACAGCTGGACGGTCACCAAGCGCAACCTCCGGCACTACCTGCGCCAGCCGCGCCTGCTGGTGTTCTCCACGATCCAGCCGGTGATGTTCGTGGTGCTGTTCTCCGCCGTGTTCGGCGGGATCGCCGGCCAGGCGCTGCCCGAGGGGACCAGCTACCTCGCCTTCCTCCTGCCGGGGCTGTTCATCCACTCCGCCGCGTTCCGCTCGGTGCAGACCGCGGTCGGGCTGGCCGAGGACCTCGAGCGCGGGGTCGTCGACCGGTTCCGGTCGCTGCCGATGTCGCGGTCCGCGGTGCTGGCGGGGCGGACCTTCGCGGACCTGGTGCGCTCGCTGTCGGTGCTCGTGCTGATGGTCGTGGTGGGGTACGCGCTGGGCTTCCGGTTCACCGAGGGGCCGTGGTCGGCGCTCGGGGCCGTGGCGATCGTCGGGCTGTTCGGCTACCTGATGAGCTGGCTGTTCCCCTACCTCGCCCTGCTCGTGCCCGGCGCCGAGGCGGCCCAGACCGCCGGCTTCGTGCTGATCTTCCCGCTGGTGTTCGCCTCCTCGGTGTTCGTGCCACCCGAGACGATGCCCGACTGGATGGCGACCTTCGCCACGATGAGCCCGCTCACCCACGCCGCCGACGCGGCCCGGGCGCTGTCGATCGGCGGCGAGGTGGCAGGTCCGGTGCTGCGCACGCTGGCCTGGTCATTCGGGCTGCTGGCGGTGGTGATCCCGCTGTCGGTGCGTCGCTACCGTCGCATGACGTGACCGACACCACCGCCGAGCGACGCCGACCCCCCGCTGACGCCCTTCCCCCGCGTGCCCTGCGCGTGGTCGTCGCGGCGCTGATGATCTCGTTGCTGCCCACCTTCCTGGTCGGGGCCCTGTCCGTGCCGATCGGCGAGGACCTCGAGGTGGGTACCGGCGCCATCGGGGCGGCGGTGTCGGCCTTCTTCGTCGCGGCCTCGAGCCTGGCGCTGCTGGGGGGACGCGCCGTGGACCGCATCGGTGCCCGGACCGGCTACCGCATCGGCCTGCTCGGCATCGCGACCGCCGCAGGCGGCGTCGGGCTGCTGGCCGTCGAAGGCTGGCACCTCGCCGTCGGGTTCGCCCTGGGCGGGGCCAGCCTGGCGTTCGTCGACCCCTCGATCGGCCGGACGATCGCCGGCTCGGTCGGCTGGCGACGGCAGGGGATGGGCTTCGGGATCAAGGAAGCGGCGGTGCCAACGGCCTCCATGGTCGCCGGGTTCACCCTGCCGCTCCTCGGCCCCGTGGTCGGCTGGCAGGTGCCGTTCCTGGTCGTGGCGGGGCTGGCGGTCGGCCTGGCGCTGCTGGTGCCGGGCGACATCGAGTCGATCATGGCGCCGCCTGCCCACGACGCGACCCTGACCGGTCGCCGCGCGGCCCGGGCCGAGCGCGTGGCGTCCCGCGCCACCCGTCGTGGAACACGCACGGGGGACGAGCCACCCGATGAGCCCGACGGGGACCTGCGCGGCCTCGCCCTGCTGGCGGCGGCCAGCGGACTGGCGGGCGGGGTCGGCGCGGCGGTGGCGACCTTCGTGGTCCCGACCGCGCTACTGCTCGGGCTCGGCGCGGCCGCCGCCGGTGCGCTGCTGTCGGGGGCGTCGGTCGCGAGCGTGCTGATCCGGCTCGGTGCGGGCTGGCTGGTCGACCGGCGGCCGCGCGCGGTGTTCGACCTGCTGGTGGGACTGCTGGCGGCGGGGGCGGTCGGCATGGCGGCGTTGGCGCTAGCGGCCCACGCCGGGCCGGGACCGGTCCCCGTCGATGTCGCGGCCGGCGAGGTGGCGGTCACCGCCGTCGTACCCGACGCCGGCGCGGCCGGGGCCGGGGCGATCGTGCTGCTGGTGATCGGTGCCGTGCTGGTCCTCGGGCCCGGCTGGGGCTGGACGGGGCTGGTGTTCCTCACCGCCATCCGGCTCGTACCCCGGCGTCCTGCGCAGGCTTCGGGAGCGATCCTGGCCGGGCTCGGGGGAGGGGGAGCGCTGTTCCCGATCGGGGCGGGATGGCTGGCGGAGTCGGTCGGGTTCGGCTGGACCTGGACGGTGGTGGCGGTGGCGATGGTCACGGCCGTGGCGCTGATGGCGGTGGTCCGCGCCAAGGCCTGACACCGGACGACGCCAGCGGCGTGGCGCGGCGCGGCGCGGGGTAGCGCGGCGTAGCGTGGCGCGGCGTAGCGCGGCGCGGCGTGGCGTGGCGCGGCGTAGCGTGGCGCGGCGTAGCGCGGCGCGGCGTAGCGCGGCGCGGCGTAGCGCGGGGTGGCGTGGCGCGGGGTAGCGCGGCGTGGCGTGGCGCGGCGCGGCGTAGCGCGGCGCGGCGCGGCGCGGCGTAGCGCGGCGTAGCGTGGCGCGGCGTAGCGCGGCGTGGCCTGGCGCGGGGTAGCGCGGCGCGGCGTGGTCTGCTCGAGCGGACACCGGGCCAGCGCCGACGGCCCCGGTCACCGGGGAAGGTCCCGCTGCGCCGCCGGGTTCCCCCTCCATGGCCACCTTCCTGCTCAGCTCCCTCGCGTTCATCCTCCTCGCCGGCCGGTTGCGGGTCTGGCTCATGCGGCGGGAGGTCGAGATCGACTACGAGCGCGAGTACCGGGCGCCGCTGACCATCGGGGTCATGCCCAACCTCCCGCCGAGCTGAGGCACCAGCATCGCCGCGGGGCCCGTGACGCCCCCGCGCGCCGTCGGATCGCAACGAAGTGACCCTGTCGTGGTCGAACGGTTGCGATCCAGTCTCGGCCACGCGCATCTACACCGTGTGGACCTCCAGGCCCACCGCGTGGAGATGGTCGAAGTCGTCGGGGTTTCGGGTGAACAGCGGCAGATCGTTCGCCAGCGCGGTAGCCGCGATCGAGCGCACGCATGATCGCTCCGCTGTCGTTGCGGAGTTCGCGCTGACTGATCGTCCTCGTCATGCAAACACCGTGCCCCTGCTGTAGCACGAGCGCTACACCTGCTGGATCTGCTGGTGCGTGACGACGGAAGAGGGCGCTCGGCAAGGTGCGAACCAACCGTGGCTCCCCACGGTCACCAGACAGCGACCGAGAACCGCGCGGCCGACGGCCCCCTGACGGTGCCGTCGGCCAACATCGCCCCTCAGAGGCTGACACCGAGGTAGCGGGTCTCCAGGAACTCGTGGATGCCGTGGAACCCGCCCTCGCGCCCGATGCCGGACTCCTTCATGCCGCCGAAGGGCGCGGCCGCATCGGAGATCATCCCGCGATCGATGGCGACCATTCCCGACTCGAGCTGCCGAGCGACCGCGATGCCGGTCCCGGGGTCCGGCCCGAAGACGTAGGAGATCAGCCCGTACTCGGTGTCGTTGGCCATCCGGATCACCTCGTCCTGCGCCTCGTACACCACGATCGGCACGACCGGCCCGAACACCTCGTGCCGGGTGAGCACCGAGCCGTGCTCGACGCCCGTGACGAGGTGGGGGGCGAGGAACGCGCCGTGCTCGGGCGCCGTCGAGCACGCCGCCACCTCGCCGCCCTCCTCGGCAGCCGTGTCGAGCAGGGAGGTGATCTTGTCGCGCTCCTCGAGGCTCACCATCGCGCCGAGGTCGTTGGTCCGGTCGATCCCGGGGCCCACCTGCAGTTCGCTCAACGCGGCACGGAAGCCGCTGTTGAAGGCTTCGGCGACCGAGGCGTGGACGTAGAACCGGTTCGCCGCCGTGCAGGCCGCCCCACCGTTGCGCATCTTGGCCACCATGGCCCCGGCGATCGCTGCCTCGACGTCGGCGCCTTCGAGCACGAGGAACGGCGCGTTACCCCCGAGCTCCATCGAGGAGGTGAGCGCCCGCTGCGCGGTCTGGGCCAGCAGGAGCTTGCCGACCGGCGTCGAGCCGGTGAACGACAGCGTGGACACCCGCGGGTCGGCCAGCACCGCCTCGGAGACCGGCCCCGGCTGCGAGGTGGTGATCACGTTCACCGTGCCGTCGGGGACCCCCACGCGTCGCAGGACCTCGGCGATCCACAGCGCCGTCAGCGGGGTCGCCTCGGCGGGCTTGAGGACCGTGGTGCACCCGGCTGCCAGGGCCGGTGCGAGCTTGCGGGTCGCCATCGCTGCGGGGAAGTTCCAGGGGGTGATGAGGTAGGCGACACCGGCCGGCCGGTGATCGGTGATGATCGTCTTGTCGCCGGCGGGCGCGTCACGGAACCCGCCCTCGATGCGTACCGCCTCCTCGGAGAACCAGCGCAGGAAGTCGGCGGCGTAGCGGGCCTCGGCCATGGCGTCGTTCCAGGCCTTGCCGTTCTCCAGCACGATGAGCCGCGCGCAGTCCTCGAGCTCAGCGGTCATCAGCTCGAACGCCGTCCGCAGGACCTCGGCCCGCTCCCGGGCCGGTCGCGCCGCCCAGGCGGGGAACGCCGCCGCGGCCGCCGTGACGGCAGCCAGGGCGTCGTCGACACTGGCGTCGCCGACCATCGCCAAGGTGCGCTGCGTCGCGGGGTCCTGCACCGGCAGCTGGCCCGTCGCGTCGGTCCAGCGGCCGGCGATCAGGAGCCCGGTCGGGGTGTGCTCGGGCAGGACAGCGATCGCCATCGGTCGAAGCCTTCGTCGTCATGGTGGCAGGGGCGGGAGGGGCGTGCTCCCTGGCAGCGTAGCGGAGCCCCGCGACAGGTATCGAACGTGTGTTCGGCTCTTTGCCTCGACGGCGCCGCGCGCTGACCACCAGCGATGGACTCGACCGGCAGCTTGCAGGCAGTGGACAACGACCTGAGCGCTGCGCCGCGAGCCGGACCACTCGCGCAGACCCGCGC
>PWEU01000421.1 GCA_003554005.1 Nitriliruptoraceae bacterium | reverse complement strand
CTGGTGCTCGAGACCCTGCCCCGCACCGCGGCGCTGCTGTCACGCCTGGTGGCCCCCGCAACCTCGTCGCCGCACGATGACCACCCGACGACCGCGTGACCGCCATGGTCACCGACCCCCCAAGGAGCACCCGCATGCGACGTCTGTTGGTCCTCGGCGCCGGTACCGCCGGCACGATGGCCGTCAACAAGCTCAGGCCCCTGCTGGCCGAGGACGAGTGGGACATCACCATCGTCGACCAGAGCGAGGAGCACCACTACCAGCCCGGGTACCTCTTCGTCCCCTTCGGCTGGTACCGACCCGAGCAGATCGTCAAGCCGCGCAAGCGCCTGATCACGCGCGGGGTGACCCAGCTCACCGGTGCGGTCGACCGCGTCGACACCGACGCCAACCTCGTCCACCTCGCCGACGGCACCGAGTTGGCGTACGACCAGCTCATCATCGCCCCCGGCACCCACCCGACGCCGTCGGAGACGCCCGGCCTGGCGGAGCCGAACGCGCGTGAGCGTGGCGTCCACAGCTTCTACACCCTCGACGACGCCGTCGCCCTGCGCGACGCGATGCAGCGCTTCGACGGTGGTCGGCTGGTCGTCAACCTGATCGACCTGCCGATCAAGTGCCCGGTGGCGCCGCTGGAGTTCGCCTTCCTCGTCGAGGCGTGGCTGCACGAGCGCGGCCTGCGCGAGGAGACCGAGGTGATCTACGTCACCCCGCTCGACGGTGCCTTCACCAAGCCGCTGGCAGCCAAGGAGCTCGGGGGGATGTTCACCGAGCGCGGTATCGACCTCGAACCGGACTTCATGCTCGAGCAGGTCGATCTCGACGAGCAGTGCCTGGTCAGCTACGACGAGCGCGTGGTGCCCTTCGACCTGCTGGTCCCCATCCCGATCAACCGGGGCGCGGCCTTCGTCGGTCGCTCCGGCCTCGGCGACGAGCTCGACCACGTCCGGGTCGACAAGCACACCTTCCTCGCCGAGGGGTTGGACGACGTGTTCGCGCTCGGCGACGCCGCCAACCTGCCGACCTCCAAGGCGGGATCGGTCGCGCACTTCTCCCTGGACGTGTTCGTGGAGAACTTCCTGCGTCACATCGACGGGCTCGAGATGCATGAGCGCTTCGACGGGCACGCCAACTGCTTCATCGAGTCCGGCTACGGCAAGGCCATGCTGCTCGACTTCAACTACGACACCGAGCCGCTGACCGGCACCTTCCCCTTCCCCGAGGTCGGTCCGCTGAAGCTGCTCGGGGAGAACGAGGCCAACCACTGGGGGAAGCTCGCCTTCCGCTGGATCTACTGGCACCTGCTGCTCCCCGGCCGGCCGCTGCCGCTGCACGCCGACATGTCGATGATCGGCAAGGACCGGCCCTCGCTGCCCGATCCGGACCCGGAGGCCGAGCAGGCCCCGCGTCGCACCAGCGCCCTGATGGAGGTGTCGATGTGACCGCCCTCGACACGCACGCGACCCCGACGACCGACGCGGCGGGCGGCACCGACGCCGCGCGCGACACCGACGCCGCGCGTGATACCGACGCCGCGCGTGATACCGACGCCGCGCGTGATACCGACGCCGCGCGTGACACCGACCGCCTCGACCGGATCGAGGCCCGGCTCGACCTGCTGCTCGACCACGCGGAGCGCCGCGACGCCGAGCTCGAACCGCTGCGCGATCTGGCCGCGGAGATCGGGGTCCTGTCCGGGCCCGCGATGGACGCGGTCACCGGTCGGATCCACGATTGGGATGAGCGCGGCTACCTCGGCTTCGCCCGCAGCGGCGGCCGGGTCGTGGAACGCATCGTCGCCTCCTTCGACGAGGAGGACGTCGAAGCGCTCGGCGACAACGTCGTGCTCATGCTCGAGACGCTGCGGGATCTGACCCAGCCGGAGATCCTCCAGCTGCTGCGCCAGACCGCCGGGTCCGTCAGCCACCTCGATGCTCCCGCGGGCGGCCCACCACCCTCCACCTTCGCGCTGCTCAAGGAGTTGCGCGATCCGGAGGTCCGGCGCGGGCTGGCCCGCATGCTCGAGCTACTGCGCAGCGTCGGCTCCGACCCGACCTGACCCGGGCCGACCGGGCCGACCGGGCCGACCGGGCCGACCGGGTGGACCGGGCCGACCGGGCCGACCGGGCCGACCGGGCCGACCGAGGCCGACCGAGGCCGACCCGACCACCGTCCCCCGAACCTGCCACGCACCATCGACCACCAAGGAGCACTGACCATGCCGGTCGTCACCGTCCTCGAACGCCAGATCCACCTCGACGAAGAGGGGTTCCTCACCGAGCCCAGCGAGTGGGACGAGGCGCTCGCCCGCGAGCTCGCCGCCAACATCGGCCTCGAGCTGACCCCCCGCCACCTCGAGGTCATCGCCTTCGCCCGTTCCGACCAGGCCGAGCAGGGCGAGACCCCGACGCTTCGCCGCATGACCGCGGTCGGCGGGTTCCCCACCAAGGAGCTGTTCCAGCTGTTCCCCAAGAAGCCCGCCAAGAAGCTGTCCTACGTCGCCGGGCTACAGAAGCCCGTCGGCTGCGTCTGACCCGGAGGAGACCGCTATGACTGCCACCGACCTGAGCACCGCCCCCGTCCCCTCCTTCGACGACGAGGATGAGGGCGGCCGCAAGCTCGTCCTGATCTGCTCCAAGGGCTCGCTGGACATGGCCTATCCCGGCCTGGTCCTGGCGAACGCCGCGTTGGGTGAGGGCATCGAGGTCCACATCTTCTTCACCTTCTGGGGCTTCGAGATCATCAACAAGAAGACCATGGGTGACCTCAAGTTCGTCGCCATGGGCAACCCCGCCACCCACATGCCGAACGCCGTGATGGGCCTGCCGGGCATGACCGCGGTCGCCACGAAGATGATGCGCAAGCAGATCGCGGAGCTCGACATCCCCGAGGGGCCGGAGTTCCTCGACATCATCCACGAGTCCGGAGGGCACCTGTGGGCCTGCCGGATGTCGGCCGACATGAACAAGCTCACCGAAGACGACCTCTACGAGGGCGTCGAGGGCATCATCAGTGCCACCGATTTCATGGAACTGTCCGAGGGCGCCCAGACGATCTTCATCTGAGCCTGCAGCTTGGCGATGGCCGGTCCGGGGAGGCCCCCTGGCCGGCCGTCGGGCTGTCAGGTGAGCGCTGGGGCGGTCGGGTTGGGGTGGGTGCGGTCGGGTGCGAGGAGCAGCGGATAGTGGCTGGTTCTCGCGGCGTGGAGGGCGCTGTCGGCGGGTGGGTGCGGTCGGGTGCGAGGAGCAGCGGATAGTGGCTGGTTCTCGCGCGGCGGCGGGGGCGGCGGACGCGGCCGTTGGGGTGGCCGCGGACGGCTGGTGGGCGCGGCCGGCCGGCAGTCGCTAGGGCCGCCTTGGGGACCATCGCCCCTCGCCACCGAGCCGTCACCCCGTGCACACTGGAAGCCCGAGATGGTGGGCGATCATGAACCCCCTCGTCAGTGACAGCACCCACGTGACGCCCGGGGAGGCCCCGGCGCTACGTATGGTCGACGCGGCCACGGTGGCCGGCCTCCCGCGGCGCAACCTCTCGCCCGGCGTGGCCTACGCCACGCTGTGGTCCGAGGGCCGATCCTTCGCGGGCGTGTTCTGGCTGGAGCCGGGCGCGGTCATCACCGAGCACACGCACCAGTTCCACTCTCACCACGTGTGGACGCTGGAGGGTCAGGTCAGCATCCTCGAGCGCAGCCTGGACCCTGGCTCCTACGCTTACGTGGCGCCGGGTCAGCCCCACGACCTGGTCGCCGGGCCGGAGGGCGCGACCGCGTTCTACCTCTACCTGGTGACCTCGACGCCGTAGAAGCGGGCAGGGGGCCCTTGGCGGCGGGCCCCTCGGCTGGCAGGCTCGGCCGAGGGCCGCGGTGACGCGGCCGCGAGACGACGGCGCTCGATCGGGTGCCGCCGACGGCGCTCGACCGGGCGTCGCTGACGGCGCCGTACGCGGCGTCACCGCAGGCGCCGTACCTGGCGCTGGCGACAGCCTCGAAGGGAGCTGTTGTGCCACCTCGTCGGATCGTGATCATGGGCGCGGCGGGCCGCGACTTCCACCTGCACAACACGGTGTTCCGGGACGATCCGGCCGCCGAGGTGGTTGCGTTCACCGCCACCCAGATCCCGGGCATCGACGGTCGGGTCTACCCACCCTCGCTGGCGGGGCGGGACTACCCGGATGGCATCCCGATCCGTTCCGAGGCCGAGCTCGAGGGGCTGGTCGCCACCCACGATGTCACCGAGGGGGTCCACGCCTACTCGGACCTGTCCCACCTCGACGTCATGCACACCGCGTCGCGCGTGCTGGCCACCGGGGCGGACTTCCGGCTGATCGGTCCCGACGCGTCGATGCTGCGCAGCCGGGTCCCAGTGGTCGCGGTGACGGCCGTGCGGACCGGGTGTGGCAAGAGCCAGACCTCGCGCCGCGTCGGCCAGCTGCTGCTGGACGCTGGGCTGCGCACCGTGTTGATCCGTCATCCGATGCCCTACGGCGCCCTCGAGCGCATGCGGGTCCAGCGGTTCGCCTCGCTGGAGGACATCGATGCCTCCGACCCCACCATCGAGGAGCGAGAGGAGTACGAGGCGCCGGTCGCGATGGGCATGGTCGTCTACGCGGGGGTGGACTACGCCGACATCCTCGCCGCCGCGGAAGCCGAGGCGGACGTCATCATCTGGGACGGCGGCAACAACGACTTCCCCTTCGTGCGGCCCGACGTGCAGGTCACCGTCACCGATCCGCTGCGGCCCGGCCACGAGCTGCGCTACCACCCGGGCGAGACCAACCTGCGGCTGGCCGACATCGTGGTGATCAACAAGGTCGACGCCGCCGCGCCGGAGGACATCGAGGTGGTGGCTGCGAACGTGGCCGCGCTCAACCCCGGCGCGACCGTGGTGCGCGCCAGCTCGCCGGTCACCCTGGACGCGGGTCCGTCGCTGGCCGGCAAGCGTGTGGTGGTCGTGGAGGACGGGCCGACGATCACCCATGGCGGGATGCCCTACGGGGCCGGAACGGTCGCGGCCCGCCAGGCCGAGGTGGCCGAGCTGGTCGATCCACGCCCCTGGGCGGTCGGCAGCATCGCCGCGACCTACGCGGCCTCCCCCGAGATCGGGCCGGTGTTGCCGGCCATGGGCTACGGCCCCCAGCAGGTCGAGGAGCTGGCGGCGACCCTACGGTCGGCTGACTGCGACGTGGTGGTCAGCGGGACGCCCTTCGACCTCAGCCGCGTCGTGGACATCGGCCACCCGATCCGGCGCGCGACCTACGAGCTGGTCGAGCAGGGAGAGCCGGACCTGGTGGCGGCGCTGGCCGACCACCTCGATGTCTGGACACGGCGCCGCTGACCGGTGGACACAGCGCCGCTGACCGGTGACCACGGCGCCGCTGACCGGTGGACACGGCACCGTGGCCACGCGGCGGCCGCGAGCCGGCGGCGCTGGCCGGCCGCGAGCCGGCGCCGATGGCCGGCTGGCACCCGGCGCCGGCCGTGGGTGACGGCCATGATGCCTCGGATCGCAACGGATCGACCATATCGGGGTCGGTTCGTTGCGATCTGCGCCCGAGCAAGGGCGCTCCTCCCCGTAGGTCGACCTCGGGGTCGGTCCTGGCCGTGTGACCGGTTGGCCGTCGCCGGCGCGGCCGTTGGCGTGGGAAGCTGGAAGTGGCAGCGGAACCCGCCGGAGGTGCGGGACGTACCACCTCCCAGGACCCGTGACGGAAGGAGGCCCCGGATGTCGTTCACCCATCGCAAGCTGCTGGCCGGGATGCTGATCGTGGTGCTGGCGCTGAGCTGCGGCGAGGCGACGATCGACGGCGAGGGCACGAACGATGTGCCACCACCGCCCCCGGAGGACGAACCCTTCGACGCCGACGCCTCCCGCGAACTGGCCGAGCGCTGGCTCGGCGTCGCGGAGGAGGACGTCGAGGAGACCGTGATGCTGCGGATCTCCCGCCGCGGGGACGAGTTCTTCCCAGGCACGATGGATCTGCGCCCCGGGCGGTTCAACGTCGAACTCGACGAGGACGACCAGGGTGTCTACCGCATCACCCGGATCGTCATCGAGACCGAGGAGGGCGAGATCGTGG
>PWEU01000170.1 GCA_003554005.1 Nitriliruptoraceae bacterium | reverse complement strand
CCATCATCAGCGTACCTGCACCATAGGTTTTTAGGAAAGTTTACAGTCATCCATCTATCAAATGTATAGTGTAAAAACAGATTTGATAGTACGGGACTAATTACTCCACCCTGCGGTACTCCGGCATTTCTGCTAATTATTTCACCTTTATTGTTTTGAAAAGGCGCTTTCAACCAGCGCTCAATATATAACAGTTCCCCATTTACAATCTGTGTGTTTCCTTACAGCCTTCATTAACAGATTATGGTCTATGTTATCAAAGAGTCCTTTTATGTCAAATTCGAGCACCCAATCATTTTTCCAGCACCTTTTTCGTGTGATTTCTAGGGCATCATGAGCTGATTTGTTGGGCCGGTAGCCGTAAGAATCTGGCAAAAAGTATTTTTCTACTTTTTCTTCAAACTGTAGTTTTACTGTCATTTGGGCGATTCTGTCTGAAACTGTTGGTATACCTAATGTTCTGACACCACCGTTTTTCTTCGGTATTTCTACTGCCTTTACCGGTGGGGGAAAGTATGTGCCAGAGGCCATTCTGTTCCATAGTTTGTAAAGGTTGTTTTCTAAGTCTGCATCGAATTTTTCAATGGATTCTTTGTCGATACCTGCAGCTCCTCTATTTGCTTTGACAAGCTTGTAGGCATGGTAGACTGTGGTTTTAGGGATATTAAATGATTTTGCTTTGCCCATTCTGTTCCTCCCATTCCTGGTTGACAGGATCGGTAAACTGGATAATATAACCCCTTCGCTCCATCTTCATTACAAAGATTTCTTTACTACTACGGGTTATTCCGCCCCTATACACTGCATCGGTACTTTCGCCCTTGTAAGTCCATTACTTGTGGCTTTTCCCTTATCATCAGCATATAGGTTCTCACGTTCCGCATAAAAGCCTGTGTTACGGTCATGCCACCTTTACCCCGGCTACCACCTAGTCAGTAAGCAGGTTGGCTTCTAGGCTCGTCATGAGAGAACATCCTTCTCAGTTTTGATAGCATCTGGGCTTTTCGAGGCGTCTTCAGTGGTTCACTTTCGTTCATCTCTGTAACACTCATCTGGCAAAGTCTTGGCTTCGCCTTTTCCTTAACGCTCAACACCCTTGCTTTTGACAAAGGCACCTTAAGGTGATTTGAGGCCGCTACCTGCATAGAGACCCCGAGGGGCCAGACCCTCATCTTTTATGCAGCATGAAACATCTTCCTAGTTCAATGTTTCTTCGTGACACACGATGCTCATGGCCTTTTTTAAAATGGCGTTCTCCTCTTCCAGATCTTTAATGCGCTTATCCCGTTTACGAACTTCTTCGTCAACTGGATGAAGATTTCCCTTGCCTGGGAAGGAAGCACTGCCCTGACTGCCAAATTGCACAACCCAGCGCCGTACGGTGGTGGCCGTCACACCAATATCTTTAGCTACATCTGCGGGGGACTTGCCTAGCTCCTCCACCAGGCGAACCATCTCTTTTTTGTATTCCTGGTCAAATCGCTTGTGATACTTGCTACCAGACATTTACTAAACACGTCCTTTCAATAATTAATTATAGAGTGTTTCTACGTGTCCGGCAAATCCGGTAATCTCCATGTAAAAATATTCTTGTCAGCTTTCCTTGCATATAAGACCTCCTTTTTTTTAAGTCAAAGAAGTCAAAGGGACGTTTTGTTTGACTTCTCCCTCTTTATTTTGAAAAGCCAGGTTACTTTTATCAATGCGTTTCTTTTTATCTTCGAAGCTGGAAACCTTTAAAAAGGTACCTACCGTCATGAAGAAAAGAAGAACCATATCCGTAAACTACTCCCGCTTTCGCTTCGCTTCTATTGGCACCGCTCCACTACTATTGCCTGACATATATTAATTTTATCATATTTCCCAGGTAGCAACAAAAAAAACAAAAAATACAAACAATCGAGTAGAGCAGGGGAATTGCACCCCCACCCTCTCATAGAACCAGACATCAAACTCTCGCCTCATCTGACTCCTTAACGCTCACTACCAGGGATCTTTGCCCAGGCAGCTTAAGGTGGTTTAGAGCCTGCTCCTACAAGCCGGCTCTGAGGGGTTGTAAAACGTCTTCCCTCATCTCTTGTATAGCATCTCACTATTTTAATCTATTAAAATGTGCGTTCGTGGCGCACAAACGCCCCCCCGTGACTTTCTTCTTAGGTGGTTCCTTACCTGGCCATAGTCTGATATAATAATTTCAGAGGATATATTCAGGTAAAACACGATGCAATGTGTAGAATGTGCCTGCATCAACTATTTTAAGAAAGGAATGATACTATGCCTGACAAGAGAACAGTTTGCTCTATGGCGGACTCTATAGTTTTTGATTACATCCCCAAAAAAATCGGAGACGTCATCGATAAAAATATTACTATTACTGAAGATATCAGGGCAGCGGTAAGAGGAATGAAGGATGAAACCCTGGTAGTGACAGACAAAGGAGTGTATATCATCAAAAAGGGGGCATGCAACTTTTTCCCCTATGACCAGATAATGCAGGAAAAAAGCGTCTCCCGGGTCTACAGGAGGGGCAGGTTTGAGGTTCCTTTAGAAGGTAAGGGGGAAACGAGGCTGCCCGATGAACGCAAAGAGCCTGACTTCGGTCCGGATCCTGCTCCAAATGTGGTTAACTTCCCCTGGTCCAAAGCTGAACTCTTTCAAAAAGCGGAACAAATCATTTCTATAAATAAAGAACTCCATGATGCCAAGACAGGGATACAAGCCACCACGGAAATAAATGTAGATGACAAATATTTCATCGGGGAGTTGCTAAACGAAATAAGGAAACTCAACGACCAGCTGACCAGGGAGAAGGAAAAAAACAGGGAGAGGGAAAAAGGGGAAGAATAGCTAAAAACTCTCAACAATTGAATACAATTTCAATCCTTTTTGCCTGAATAGTTAAAGGATTCTTGATTCATTTTAATCGCGCTTCCGTTCCTTATTTCCTTTCCTAAAGAATTCCCGCATTTACTACATTTTAATTGATTATCAACTATTTCAGCCTTATAGACCCTTTTAATTCTTTCTTTATAACAGCGAAGCACCTGCCCCTTACCTATTTTATGATATTTGAAAATTTTCGATTTGCAAGAAGCACACTTAATAGTCAACATATACATCACCTGGCTTTAAAAGAAGTCAAGACTCGTTTGCCAGCCCGAAAACCTCATTGATTTGTGAACTACTCCCGCCTTCGCTTCGCTTAGAGGCGGGAGTAGTTCACTCTTGGCGATTTAGTTAAAAATAGTTAAGATTTGCATGGAAATTTTTAAGCTGTTTTTAACCTCCGGTTTTCTTTAAAATTTGGAGCAATTTGTCGGCTGGACAGCTAACTCTCATCCAAAATATGTCTTAATTATACCATGGCCAAAACTTCAAAACCATACTAACAACAGTTTTCTCCAGGTGCATTGATCATAAATATGATATATGCTTTCACCAGGTTTATGTTTGCCTCCGGGGAGCTCCTACTACCAGGCAGCTGTTACAATGGTCAAATAGTCACAGGACAGCACCGTTAACATCCTCACATCGTTAACATCCTCATTTTTCCCAAGCTTTTTCCCTTAATCAACTGTATCCAACCAGGATCTAGTTTTAAGGTTGAAATAGCAATACGAGACATTTGAAAAAAGCTCATTCTTCTTTTAGAATAGATATTATAAAAATGATGATGGTAAAATTCTTTATTTAAGTTTAAGTTTAAGTTCACGTTTAATTTTACAAGAGGTGTAGTAGTTTGAGGAGGTTTACAATGTTTAAAATGAAGCTCACAATGTTTAAGATTTTGTTTTTTAGCCTGGTATTTGCCTTTGCATTTTTCCAGATAGGCTGCCAGGAAGAGCCGCCAAAATTTGAAAAGGGAGAAACCAAAGAAGAAATCAAAGAAGAACTTGACATTACAGAGATAGGCTTGCAACCTATTGAAAATACCCACCAGGCCCTTAACGAGGCGGTTGGTTGGGAACAAACCCCCGGGGTTAAAGAATATAGAAAAATTGTCGACCACAACCTGCCAGAATTAAAAAAGCTAAAAGACCACGTTGCTCCCCCAAAGCTTAGAAAAGATCTTGGCAGGGTAATTGAAATTTTTGAAAAAGAGCTTTCTGAAGACCCGGAAGACAAAGAGGTTTGGAAAGAAGCTCATAGAATTATGCATGACCTGGATTGGGTCCTGTTGGGGAACGTGCCTGAAGATGAAATATATTTTGGCGCCTCTGAATATTTAGAGGACAAAAGGGATTAAATCCATTGAGCTGAGATAGTTTCCTGGAAACAGGGATTCCAGAAGAAACATATATAAAAATATAAAAAGAGAGCTAAAAACAGCCCTCTAGACCTCTTAATTATTCCAGGTTTTTACTTTCTGGAGGCACTATTTTAATTATTCCTAAAATATATTAAATAATATTTGGTGTTTTTTGGCAGGATAAATTGCCTGGGTGTCGAATGATATGCCCTAAATCTGGAAATTTGTAATAATATTGGTTTATGCAATCAAAAACCATAAAAAGGAAGGTTGCCTCAGATGAAAAACTCTATTATGTTTCTTATGTTCCTTTTTGTAGTATCTTTATTTTTTATTACAATGGTTGGTTGTGGATTAAGTGAAGGCCCTGATCACTTGGATAACGGATCTTTTGTAGGTTTCAATGAAAGCCTGGAAGATGTTGACCAGGGGGTGCTTCTCCTCCTGTATCAGTAACGCCTCCAGTTCAGCCAGTTCAGCCAGACCTGGCGCTGGAACACTTTTCGGGGGATTTCTTTTCTCTGGACAAACCAGGAGGATGGGAGGTGCTTAGCAACTACCAGGGGAAAGCCTTTAATTGATTCTATTCGCAGCTTTCAGTTAAATGACGAATATGTGGATCTGTGTCACCGGGAACAGGAAACAATGACAAGGGCCATCATTGATAGAGGTGGTTCTCTGGCCTATTGACATCCTCAGGGTGTATTTTCCTTTAAGGGTGGCATGGGTCAGAAAGACCCGGCCTGTAGCATTTATTTCTTCTAATAGTTCCCGGTTCATCTCTTCCAGCTCTTCCGGGGAACTTTTGCCATCATTCAACCGGAAGCAAATCAGGCTGAAGTTCACAGGAGCCATCAGCTCAAAAATATCCTCCCCTTCCACCCATTTCCGGAAAAGCCCCGCCAGGCGAAGATGTTCCCTTATCATTTCCTGGAGACCTTCTACCCCGTAACTTCGCAGGACAAACCACAGCTTGAGGGCCCGGAAACGCCTTCCCAACTGGATGCCCCAATCCCGGTAGTTATTAACCTGGGCATCCGAGGCGGGTTTTAAATACTCGGGGGTCATTTCCATGGTCCTTACGAGGAGTTGGGGATCCTTTACAAAATAAGCGGAACAATCAAAGTTGATAAGAAGCCATTTATGGGGGTTAAACACAAAGGAGTCCACTCCTTCTATTTCCCGGAGCATGTCCCTTTTTTCTTCTAAAATGACTGCTGAACCTCCGTAGGCAGCATCCACGTGAAGCCATATGCCATGACGGCGGCATATTTCCGCTATGGGCTCCAGGGGGTCTATGCCTGCCGAAGAGGTGGTTCCCAGGGAGGCCACGACACAGACCGGTTTAAAGCCCTTTTCCTTGTCTTTGTTGACGGCTTCCTCCAGGAGGGAGGGTATCAGGGCAAAATTTTCATCCGCGGATATATAGCATAGGTTTTCTTTGCCGTAACCGGCGATTTTAACCCCTTTTTCTATGCTGGAATGGGCTTCTTCCGAAGCATACACGGTAAGGGGGGCTTCTAATCCCTCAAAACCTTCCACATTAGTTCTAAAATCCCTGGCCACCTCACGGGCCGTAAGGAGGGCACATAGGGTTGCCGTAGAAGCAGTGTCCTGGATAACCCCCGCCATTCCCTGGGGAAGACCCAGCATCTGGCGAAGCCACTGGAGAACAACCTCTTCCAGTTCTGTAGCAGCGGGGGAGGTCTACCAGCTCATGCACTGGACTCCCAACCCTGCCGACAGCAGCTCCCCCAAAATGGATGGATAACTGTTATTTTAGCTGCTCGTCAGAATAAGTTTCCAGTAACTCGGCGCCATCAACGATTCTACCGCTTTCTG
>PWEU01000154.1 GCA_003554005.1 Nitriliruptoraceae bacterium | reverse complement strand
TCGTCGTGACCGTGGTCATCGTCGTCGTGCGAGTGGCCGTGGTCATCGCCACCGTGGCTGTGTCCCGGTCCATCGAAGTCGAAGGGGATGGGATCGAGTTGGTCCGCGAGGGTGATGACGTTGCCGCCCTCCTCCTCGACGGCCTCCAGCACGGAGATGAGGCTCTCCTCGAGCATCAGCCCGTTGGCCACGACGAGATCGCCTTCGCGCAGGATGCGGCCGTCGCTGGCCGACGGCTCGAACCCGTGGGGGTCGGCACCGGGCGGCATGATGACGGTGACCTCGGCGTCGTCCTGCGCGAGCGTGCTGACGATGTCACCGAGGATCGAGGTCGTCGCGACGATGTGGACCCGGTCCACGTCCTCGGGTTCCTCCTCCACCTCGTCGGCGGCCGCGTCCTCCTCGGCTGCGGGCTCCGGCTCGGGCTCGGGCTCCGCCGCACCGGCGCAGGCCGCCAGGACCAGGCCGAGCACGGCGAGCAGGGCGAGGGAGCGTCGCCGGGCGATGTTCGGGGTTCGGGAGCGCATGTCGACACCTCAGGGCGGATCGTCGATGGTCATCGGTCATCGCAGCTGGGTCACGGAGCATCCACCGGCACCTCGAGGTACTTCCGTGGACGCACCCGCTACCGTTACTGCGACGCGGGATGAGGAAGGTAATGGGAACTGTTCCGAACATGCCACCCCCCACGGGTGGTGTCGTGCGCTCGGCGCGCGGCAGCGGGTCTGCGCTGCAGGTCCGGATCGAGGGGCTCAGCGTCGCCTATGGCGACATCGAAGCCGTCCGCGACGTCGACCTCACCATCGACGCCGGGACGGTCGTCGCGGTCATCGGCCCTAACGGCTCCGGCAAGTCCACGTTGGTGTCCACCATCTCCGGCCTCGTGAAGCCGACCCGTGGCCGCGCGAGCGTCACCGGCCCCGCCGGCCAGGCCACGCGGAACCGGATCGCCCACGTGCTCCAGACGACGGTGGCCAACGAGGCCGTCCCGCTCACGGTGCTCGAGACCGTGCGCATGGGCGCCTACGGGCGACGGGGCATCGCCCGACGCCTCACGGCCGAGGACCGCACGGCGATCGAGGATGCCATCGCCCGCATGCGCATCTCCGACCTGCGCAACCGGCAGCTGCACGAGCTGTCGGGGGGCCAGCGGCAGCGGACCTACGTCGCGCAGGGTCTGGCGCAGCGAGCGGACGTGCTGCTCCTCGACGAACCGATCACCGGGCTGGACCTCATCACGCAGGAGACGATCATGCAGGTCGTCACCGAGGAGCGGGACGCCGGCCGGATCGTGTTCCTCACGACCCATGATGTCGGCACCGCCCGCCTCGCCGACGTCGCGGTCCTGATGGCCACCGAGGTGGTCGCTGCCGGGCCCCCGGCCACGACGCTGACGCCGGAGCTGCTCGGCCGTGCCTACGGCGGACACGTCCACGTCCTCGATGACGGCACGCTGGTCCTCGACGATCCCAACCCTCACGACCACCGGCACGAAGACCACCTCGCCAACTGACCACGTCCGGCTGGAACAGGGTCAGCGTCTACGCTTGCCTCGGACGGAGGTTGCGATGTGCGCACGCCCGCCGAGGCCATGGATCGGGTGACCGACACCTTCAAGGCGTTGTCCAACCCTCTGCGTATCGAGATCGTGCGGCTGCTGGCGGACGGCCCCCGCGCGGTCCACGAGCTCGTGGATGCCCTGGCCGTCCCCCAGCCGCGGGTGTCGGAACACCTGGCGATCCTGCGTGGCGTGCGACTGGTCGCCGCGGTCCGCGAGGGCCGCGAGGTCCGCTACCACCTCGTGGACGACCACGTGGCACACATCGTCGAGGACGCGGTGATCCACGCCACCGAGGTGGCCTGACCGTCGCTCGCCCCGACTCCCCCTCCCCGTCATCGACCCATATATCGTGACATCGCGATGTCTCGATGCTACAGTCATGGAACCGGCGCCCGCCCCATCGACGACCACCGGAGCGACCATGGCCACCTGCACCACCCACCCCGAGCACACCCACGCCCACGCTCCCGACTGTGGGCACCCAACGGTCGAGCACGGCGACCACGTCGACTACCTGCACGACGGTCACGCTCACACCCCGCACGGCGACCACTACGACGAGTGCTCCGTGGACGACGTCCACGTGATCGCACAACCCCACGACCACGCCCACGGTGACGACTGCGGCCACGAGACGGTCACCCACGGCGACCACGTCGACTACCTCCACGACGGTCACCGCCACGCGGTCCACGGCGACCACTACGACGAGCACTGAACCCCACAACGACCTCGGCGACGGCCCGCCCGATCGGCGGGCCGTCGCCGCGTCCGCGTCCCGTAGCGGCGACCGCCACCCTTTGTTGAGAATGATTCCTATTCCGGATAGCGTGCCCGCCTCCCTCCCGGAGGACCCGCACGGTGCACGCTCCCAGCACGACCACCTCGCCGGCACGCCGGACCGACGCTGATCCCCACCGCTGCCGCAGCCGGGGTGGCGGGACGCTCATCATCGGCGGGGGACCCGCAGGCCTCGCCGTCGCCACGGTGCTGCGCTGTCACGGCGAGGACGACCTCGAGGTGCTCGACCCCAGCGGTGTCTGGCTCGATCGGTGGCACCCCCGGTTCGCCGCCCAGGACATCCGGCATCTCAGATCGCCGGCCGTGCACCACCCGCATCCCGACCCCTTCGCCCTCCTCGCCGGGTCCGGTGACGGCGCCCTGGTGCGAGCCGGTCAGGCCAACCTGCCCACCACGACGGCCTTCGCGCGCTTCATCACCGCCCTCGTGGCCACACTGGAGCTCGAGACCGCGGTGACGCCGGCACGCGCGAGCCGGCTGGACCTCGACCCGAGCGGTGCGGTGTCGGTCACGGGCAGCGACGCCATCGTGCGTCGCCCGGCGCGCGTCGTCCTGGCCACCAACGCCCGACGAGCGGTGGTACCGGCGGCCCTGCGCGCCTGGACCCGGCACCCCTGCGTCGCGGTCGGCGACGCGGCTGACGTGCGACGGACCCCGCCGGGCGGCGAGGTCCTGATCGTCGGGGGTGGGATCTCGGCGGGCCACCTGGCCCTGGGCGCCATCGCCCGAGGGGCCAGGGTCACCCTCGTGTCCCGGCGACGGCTCGTGATCCGACGCTACGACACCCACCCGACCTGGCTCGGCCCGAGGAAGCTCCGGCCCTTCGCCGCCGAACCGGACCCCGAGCGACGACGGCGCATGATCGACCAGGCCCGCGGCGGCGGAAGCATGCCCCACTGGATGCGTCGCGGCCTGGACCAGGCGGCCGAGGACGGCGCGCTGCGGCTCCGCCAGCGGCGCACGGTCACGGCCGTCGAGCCGCGCGACAGCCGCCTCTCGGTGTCCCTCGACGACGACACCACCGCCGAGGTCGACACCGTCTGGTGCGCCACCGGTGGTGCGCTCGACGCGTCCACCGACCCGCTGTGTGCCGCGTTGCGACAGCTCGCCCCGACCCCGATCGCCGGTGGCCTACCGGAACTCGATCCCGCGCTGCGGTGGCCGGGGACCGAGGTCCACCTCGTCGGTGCGGCGGCGGGGCTGCTCCTCGGGCCAACCGCGGGCAACCTCGTCGGGCACCGTCGTGCGGCACAACGCATCGCGGCGACGGTCCGCGGCGAGGACCCCGCGCGGGCCGATCGGCTGACCACCGGCGCAGGGGCCTGCCCCGCCACGGCAGCTCAGCGTGCGAGCTCGACCACCAGGGGGGCGTGATCCGAGGGCTTGTCCCCCGCGGCGTTCGCCTCGCGGAAGTCGGTCGCCACCGTGCAGGCCTGCACCGACAGGTGCTCGCTGACCAGCGCGAGATCGATCCGCATCCCGAAGCCACGCTGGAAGGAGCGCAGCCGGTAGTCCCACCAGGTGAAACCGACCGCCTCGGGCTCGATGGCGCGGTAGGCGTCGACCACCCCGAGCTCCAGCAGCGCGGCCAGGCGCTGGCGCTCCTCCGGGGTGATGTGGGTGGTCAACCCGGCCTGGGCCACGTCCCACACATCCCGGTCCTCGGGGGCGATGTTGACGTCACCGGCGACCACCGTCGGGCCTGTCGCGACCAGCCCTGCGAGGTGGGCGTGCATCGCTTCCAGGAACCGGAGCTTCGCGGCGAACATCGGATGGTCCCGATCCCGACCGTTGGGCACGTAGACCGACGCCACGCGCACCCCCTGGATGGTCGCCTCCACCCACCGGGCCTCTCCCGGGTCCGGCGCGCCCGGCAGGGAGGTCACCACCGACGCCACCTCGACGTCGAGGGGCGCGAGCAGCGCGACGCCGTTCCAGCGGCCCTCGGAGGACTCCACCGCCCGGTACCCGTGGTCACGGAGGGCGTCGTGGGGGAAGGCGCCGGCGGCGACCTTGGTTTCCTGCAGGCACACCACATCGGGGCGGTGCTGCTCCAGCAGCTCACGGACCCGTGGCAGCCGGGCACGGATCGAGTTGACGTTCCAGGTCACGAGTCGCATGTCGTCACGCTACCGGCACCGCCGTCGCCAGCAGCCCGGGCGCTACCGTCGGACCGCCGGGAGGGCGAGGAGCTGTGTGGACCAGGACCGGAGCACCTCGCGACCACCCTGGTGGCGACCGGGCTGGCTGACCGCACCGGTGCTGTCGGTCGCCGGGCTCTCGATCGCGTCGGGGATCGCCCAGTTCGGTGTGACCACGGTGATCCGCGACGTCGCGGTCGAGTTCGGCGAGGTGGTCGGCGACGGCGCGCTCGACCAACTGGGGCTCCCGGCCACCACGCTCGGCATCGCGCTCGCCCTGATCCGCCTGTCCTCCCTCGGCAGCCTGCCGACCGCCGCCATGGCCGACCGCGTGGGTCGTCGCCGCGTGCTCCTGGCCGCGATCGCCATCGGGCTGACGCTCACGACCCTGTCGGCGTTGTCATGGGGGTTCTGGGTGTTCGTGGCGCTGATCGCCATGGCGCGCCCGCTGCTGTCGGCCGTGAACGCCATCGCCGGCGTCATCGCCGCCGAGGAGACCGACAGCAGCGGCCGGGCCTGGGCGCTGGCACTGATCGCCGCGGCCTACGGCTTCGGTGCCGGGGTGATCGCCGTCGGTCGGGGGCTGCTACCCGGGGAGGCCTCCTTCCGCCCCGTCATGGCGTTCTCCCTGGTCCCTCTGCTGCTGCTCCCGGTGCTGGCCCGCAGGATCCGGGAGCCGGCCATCGCGGCCAACCGGCTCGCGGCCACCGGACTCCCCGGTCGGGTGCCCCGAGAGCTCGTCGGTCGGGTGGTGTTGCTGGCCACGCTGGTGGGGGCCATCGCCCTGGCCACCGGACCGGGGTTCACCTACCTGTTCGTCTACGGCGAGGGGGTCCTCGGCGCCTCTCCCCTGCTGCTGTCCACCCTGGTCCTCGGGGCGGGTCCTGCCGGGCTGATCGGTATCCTGGCCGGCCGGTTCGCCGCGGACCGGATCGGGCGCACGGTCACAGCCGGGGTGGCGATGGCGGCGACCGGGCTGGCGGTCAGCTTCGCCTACGCCGGCAGCACCCGTCAGCTGGCGATCGGGTACCTGCTGGCGATCACCGCCAGCAGCGCCTTCGCTCCCCCGACGGGCGCGTTGGTGGCTGAGCTCGTGCCGACGTCGGTGCGGGCGACCGTGGCCGGCTGGGAGACCGTGGCGGGGGGGGTCGGTGCCGTGATCGGGCTGGCGTCCTTCGGGGTGCTCGCCGATCTGACGGGCGGGTTCGCCCCGGCGGCGAGGTGGATCGGCATCGGCACCGCGATCATCGCGATCGGCTTCCGTTTCCTCCCCGAGACCCGGGGACGTGAGCTCGACGACCCCGAGCGCCCCTGAACCCGGCGGGCGGCTGGCTCGACCGGCCGGCGGCCCCAGGGGCTCAGCGCCGCCCGAACACCTCGCCGAGCACGCGAGCGGCCCAGGCGATCAGATCCTCGGGCGCTGGCTTGGGCAGCGGCACGGTCAGCACCTGCTGGTCCGCGCGGATCCGGTGCCCCGGGTACCGGCGTTCGAGACGGACCTGCTGCGAGTCGCTGAGCGACACCGGCGCGATCCTCAGCTGCTGCTTCGGCGTGAGGACCAGCTCGGTCAGCCCCCAGCGCCGCATGGCGGCCCGCAACGCCGCGATCGT
>PWEU01000336.1 GCA_003554005.1 Nitriliruptoraceae bacterium | reverse complement strand
TCCTCACCGTTCTCCTCGGTCTCGTCGACCTCTTCCTCGACGGTGATGTCCACGACCTCGACCACCAGCTGGATGGTCTCGTCGTCGGGCGAGCCGACGGCGAAGGCGAGGATGCGCTGGTCGGCGGGGATGGTCACGTCGCCAGCCTCGAGGGCGAGTTCGGTGGTCCCGGCGGCTGCGACACCGACGTCGGGCAGCTCGGTGCCAGCAGGCGCGTCGATCTGCGCGGCGTTGCCGTTGGTGAGGTCATCAGCCTGGATCTCGCCACCGGCCACGATCGCCACGGCAGGGAAGGCGGCGGTGTGGAAGGCGGAGATGCCTTCGGCGTCGTTGACGTCGAACTGCGTCGCCGTGAGGTCGCCGTCCTCGGTCAGGTGGGCGACGACGGCGTAGATCCCACCCTCGCTGAAGGTCAGGTCCACCGGCCCGATGGCAGCTTCGCCGTCAGCCTCCACGGCGATGGAGTAGGTGCCGGCCGGCACGTCCGTGGTCGCGACGTCGGTGAAGTTGACGCCCTCGAGGAGCGCGTCGCCGTCGGCGGTGATGTCGACGCCGTCGGCGCCGGGGACCCCATGGACGATCGTGACCTGGGCGTTGACGTGACCGTCAGCAAGAGCAGCGGTCGCCGGTACGACAGCCAGTGCGGCTGCCGCCAGAGCGACAGAGAGCTTCTTCTTCATGGGTGATACCTCCGCGATGCAATAGGAGTTGCGGGGTCGCTCAGTGTTCGGCCGGCCACGTGGTCCCGGATCGGGGGCCGACGGACCTCAAACCTTTCATCGATCTCCACCGAAGGGCCGCGAAACGTCTCAGAAGGGCGAATCGCAGCGGTTAGGATCGAACGTGAACCGCTTCACGAGTCACCGGGCGTGCGGATGCGCGCACCCATGCGCGCTCAACGCTCGAAATCTCGTCCTGGGCAGCGCAAGGAGCGGCTCGAGGACGCCCGCCATGCCAAGGCTGCGGCGCGCCCTCCAACGCCGAGAGCCACCGGCGCCAGGGGTCGGTCCGGAGCCCGTCGGCCGACCCCGACCAAGTAGCATGCGGGGCCGCCGGACGGGCGTGCCCGGCGCACCGAGGGGCGGACGTGGAACTGGATGCGAACACCGTCGCACTGCTGGCGGTCATCTCGACGGCGACGGCGGCTCTGCTGCTGATCGCGGTCGTCGTCCTGACCGTGCGGCTGCGGGTCGTGCGTCGCGCCCAGGTCCGTGCCTTCGGCGGCACGGAGCGCGACATCCTTGAGGTCCTGGCCGACCAGGGAGCGGCGATCGGCTCGCTCGAGCATGACCTGCGCGTGCTCGACGGGCGGGCCGCAGAGCTGCGTGAGCGGCTACGGCGTGACCTCTCCCACGTGGCGATCGTTCGCTACGACGCATTCGAGGACATGGGCGGCGCGCTGTCCTTCTCGGCCGCGCTCCTGGACGAGCACGGTGACGGGCTGGTGATCTCCGCCATCAACGGTCGCTCCGAGACGCGCTCCTACGCCAAGGCCATCGTCGCCGGCGACAGCGAGCACAGCCTCAGCGCCGAGGAGTTCGAGGCCATCGACGCCGCCATGAGCGACCGGCCCGCCACCGTCCCACCCCCGTCGCGACGTCGACGCCGGAGAGCCTCGTGACCGAGCGCACCACCGAATCCGCTGACCTGGTCGCCTACCTCGGCCCGGCGGGCACCTTCACCGAGACCGCCGCCCGCCTCATCACCGGCGCGACCGACGACCAGAACCTGCTGCCCTGCGGTGACATCGCCGAGGTCCTGCGCACCGTCGAGGAGGGCCGTGCCCGCCGCGGCGTCGTGCCGATCGAGAACACCCTCGAGGGCTCCGTCACCGCCACGCTCGACGCGCTGGCCTTCGACACCTCGCTGTTGATCCACGGGGAGCTCGAGCTGCCGGTCACCCTCATCGCCGCCGCCGTCGCCGGCACCAGCCTCGATGACATCGTCGAGGTCACCTCGCACCCGGTGGCGCTGGCGGCGACCCGCAGGTGGCTGTCGGCCACGGCGCCGAACGCCGATCGGATCCCCGTCGCCTCGACCGCGCGGGCCGCCGAGCTGGTCGCCGAGCGGGGCCCCGGCCACCTCGCCATCGTGAACCCGCTGGCCGCCGACCGGTACGGGCTCGAGGTGGTCGCGCGCGACATCGCGGACAGCACCCGCAACCTGACCCGGTTCGTCCTGGTCGGCGCCGAGGTCCCTGCCCCCACGGGCTGGGACAAGACCTCCATGGTCGTGTTCATCGACACCAACAAGCCGGGCGCGCTGCTCAAGCTGCTGGAGATCTTCGCCGAGCGGGACCTCAACCTGACCAAGATCGAGTCCCGCCCGACCAAGGACGAGCTCGGCGAGTACTGCTTCTTCCTGGATGTCGAGGGGCACCTCGCCGGCGAGCGGGTCGGTGACGCGCTGGCCGCGGTCAAGCGCACCCACCGCGACGTGAAGGTACTGGGGTCCTACCGCCGCTCCGGTGCCCGCCGCACCGACGAAGCCGAGCGCATCCACGCCGATGACGCGGCCTACCGCGAGGCGGCCGCGTGGCTGGCGCACTGGCGTGCCCGGGTGCCCCTGTCCGCGTCGTGACCTCGTGACCACCGTGCGCCCTCCCGTCGCCCCGCCCGATCCGCGTCGCTCCTGGGATCTGCCGACCTTCGGGGCGATGCCGGCCGCCGAACGGTTGGCACCGGACCTGCTGCGGGTGCTGGCGCCCAACCCGTCGCCCATGACCCTGGACGGAACGAACACCTACGTGCTCGGAGCCGCCGGCACCGGCGAGGTCGTGATCGTCGCCCCTGGCCCCGACGATCCCGCGCACCGCCAGCGGGTGGACGACGCCGTGGCCGGATCGGACGCGGAGGTGCGGGCGATCGCGCTGACCCACCACCATCCCGACCACGCCGAGGCCGCTGCCGGCTGGGCTGCGGATCTCGGCTGCCCGGTGCTGGCCCCGACCGCGCACCTGGCCGTCGACGTCCCGGTCATCGTCGATGGCGACCGGGTGGCCCTCAGAGACGTCGAGGTGACCGTCATCGCCACCCCCGGCCACACCCGCGACCACGTCGCGTTCCGGCTGGGCAGCGGAGCCGTGCTCACCGGCGACCACGTGCTCGGGCGCGGGACAAGCGTGGTCGCCCATCCCGACGGCGACCTTCAGGCCTACCTCGACTCCCTCCAGCGGCTCTACGACCTGGGCCCAGCCGCCCTCCACCCCGGGCATGGTCCGAGCCTGACCGAGGATCCCGGGGCCGTCCTCAGGTACTACGCGGAGCACCGTCGCTACCGCGAGCTCCAGCTCCGACACGCGCTGCGCGACGGCCCCGCCGGGCTCGAGGAGCTCGTGGCACGTCTCTACGCCGACGTCGATCGACGGGTGTGGCCCGCGGCGGCGGCGTCGCTGTCGGCCCTGC
Source organism: Nitriliruptoraceae bacterium (assembly GCA_003554005.1). GTDB lineage: Bacteria > Actinomycetota > Nitriliruptoria > Nitriliruptorales > Nitriliruptoraceae > T1Sed10-7. The sequence continues at coordinate 2,727 of PWEU01000336.1, read as the reverse complement.
TCGCCCTGCTCCGCGCGCAGGGTGAGGTGCACCGGGACGCCGGCGGCCGCTACCACCTCGTCGTCTGACCTGCGGGACTGCGCAGGGAGGGTCGCGGCGCCGGTGGATCCGGGGCTCAAGCGTGCCCCCTTCATGGTCGATGGGAGGACTGAGCCACCGGGCGGTGGTGTGGAAGGTGGGTGCGGCGTGGCCGAGTTCCTGGACAGCTTCGACGTCGAGCGTGACGCGTTGCTGGCCTCGCTCGACCAGGTGGAGGATGTCTGGAGCCGGTTCCAGGAACGGCGCGCTCTGGAGATGGACGGGACGGCCGAGACCGACTCGCTGATCGCCGGTGAGTTCTCCATGGTTCGCCGTGATCTGGAGTCCACGGAGTTCACCGTCGGCATCTTCGGGCTGATCAAGCGGGGCAAGTCCACCCTGCTCAACGGCCTGATCGGACGCGAGGTGTCGTCGATGCACGTCACCCCGGAGACCGCCGTCCCGGTCTACGTGTCCTACGGCGACGACCCGGAAGCGGTCGTCCACTTCGCCGACGGGACCCAGAAACACGTCGCCGTGGAGGACGTGCACGCCTACACCTCGCAGAAGACCAACCCGATGAACCACCTCGGCGTCACCTTCGTCGAGCAGCAGGTGCCGGTCGGGTTCCTGCGCAACGGCACGCGGTTGATCGACACGCCGGGGCTCGATGACGCCGAAGCCGACGAGGTGTACACCCAGCGGACCCTGCAGGAGCTGGACATCGTCGACGCGGGCGTCGTGCTGTTCCTCTCGCCCCCGACGGTCGGGGCCACCGAGCTCGGCTTCCTCGAGGACATCGTCGCCCGGGATCTGCGCAAGACCTTCCTGGTCTGCAACATGTACCCGCAGCACTTCCACGACAAGGAGACCCGCGAGCAGGTGCTGGAGTACGTCGGGATGCGCATCGTCGAGGCGTCTCAGCGGGCCGGTCGCAGCGGGGAGGTCCGCATCTACCCGGTCTGTGCCCTGGAGGCCTGGGAGGCCAGAAAGAACGACGACATCGATCAGTGGAAGCGCTCCGGGGCCGACCGGCTACTGCGCGACATCGAGAACTACCTCTCCGACCACGCAGGCCAGGAGGTCCTCGACGACGCGGCCGAGCGCATCGCCCACAGCGCCGAGCTCGCCCGCGCCGAGGTGCAGGTCCGTCAGCAGCTGCTGGAGGATCCGGAGAAGCTCGCGGGCTTCCGTCAGCAGCTCGACCGCAACATCCTCGACCTCGAACGCCGCTTCGACGCGGCGGTGTCGATGGCCCTGACCGAGGTGGCGCCGTTGCGGATGCGGATCCGGAGCCTGGTGTTGCAGCCCTTCACCCGCGCCAAGCAGGACCTGAACAAGCTGGAGACGCTCGAGGAGATCGAGCAGTTCTCGTCCCGGTTCCGGCGGCAGCTGGAGGTGGGAGGTGAGCTGGCGTCGCGTCAGTTCAGCGAGGGGTTCGGACAGATCGTCACCGGCCTGCAGCAACAGCTGCAGGAACGCTTCCAGGCGGTGATGACAGATCTGGCGCCGAACCTGCCCAACATCCGCCTCTCGCCCAACGCGTTGCTGGTCACACCGGACCAGCTCCAGCAGCTCCACGCCGCCAAGCGCCGCTCCGAGCAGGCCTCCAAGACCTCGGCGGTGGTCGGTGGTCTGTCGGGTGGTGGACTGACGGTCCTCGCGACCGGGACGATGACCCTGCTCGGCCCCCTCGGGCTGCTCGGGGGTGCCCTGGTGGGGTGGAAGATGGCCAACCTGGTCGCCGGGCACCGAAGCCTCGAGCAGGCCCGTGACGCCATCGCCTCCCGGCTGGACGAGATCGCCGCCACGATGCTGCAGGACGTCGACCAGCAGGTCGAGCAGGCGGTCGAGACCGTCCGCTCGTCGGTGGAACGCCGCCGTCGGGCTTTCGCGCGGGACCTCTACCAGCAGTTCGAGGTGGTCCAGGCGATCAGCGAGCACCCGGAGGCGCTCGAGGCACAGCGTCGGGACGCCGCCCGGTTCATCGAGGCCTTCGAGGACTGCGCTCGTGAAGCCCGAGCGGCGCTGGCGGGCCCGCTGGCTGCCGTCGGATGAGGGCAGCCGGATCGCGCTGGGACCGACGCCGTTTCAGGTGTTGACGCGGCGGGTGCGCTTGATACCCGCGCGCTTGAGTACCGCTGCCGGGACCCCGGCTTCCCGCCACGCGGGATAGGTGATGCCCTTGCGCTCGGAGTACTCCGCGGCGGCGTCGACGAACCCCTGCTCGAGCGCGTCCATATCTGGCGCGTCGCCGAGTTCGATCAACCGCTCCTCGAGGTCCAGGCGCTTCTGGATCAACTCCACACGCTTCGCCGGGTCCGGTTCCTCATCGATACGACCCTGGATCTCCGGCAGTTTCGCCTCGATGGCATCCCGATCGACCGGCCGGCCCGGCTTGCGCTCCTGGTCGAGGGCGGCGAGGTACTCCCGGACCGCCCGGCCCTGTTCGCGGCCCTTCGCGAGGGCTGCCTTGTGCTCGTCGCTCATCTTGCGTGCCATCTGTCTTTCCGATCGACGGTTGGTCCCCCGGAGCTGTGCATTGCGATCTGCGCCGGGTATCACCGGGCACACATAGACCCTAACACGACTCGGTTAGCAACGTTCCGCCTCGATGGAACCTCGGTGTTCTCTTGGCGGCGTCCATGGTTCTTGTAGGCCCCACGAGTCGAGCTGTGAGCCCCGGTCCTTCTCGCGGTGCTCACGAAC
>PWEU01000233.1 GCA_003554005.1 Nitriliruptoraceae bacterium | reverse complement strand
TCGGCGTCGAGCCCGGCGTCGGCACCCCCGTCGACCCGCGCGATGGCAACCACCGGATCGTGCTGCTGATCGGCGTCGACCCCCCCGAGCCGGAGCCTGACGACGACGACGAGGACGACGACGAGGACGACGAGGACGACGAGGACGACGACGAGGACGACGAGGACGACGAGGACGACGACGACGAGGACGACGAGGACGACGAGTGACCCGCCGTCTGGTCGGCACGCTCGGCACGGTGGCCGCGGCCGGGGCTGCCTGCGTCGCCTACGGCACGATCATCGAGCGTCGCTGGTACCGCCTGACCCGACTGCGCGTCGAGGGGGTGCTCCGCCATCCCGGCCGACGACTGCGCATCCTCCACGTCACCGACCTGCACCTGCTGGCCCGCCAGGAGCACCGGATCAGCTTCCTCCACGAACTGGCCGGCCTCGAGCACGACCTGGTGGTGGCCACCGGTGACCTGTTGGGCGGTCCGGACACCGAGGAGGTGGCGGCCGCGGCGCTGGCGCCGCTGACCAGCGACGGCCGACCCGGACTGGTCGTGCTCGGCAGCAACGACCTGTTCGGACCCGTCCTGAAGACCCCTTGGAGCTACCTGACCCAGCCCGACCGTCGGATCACCGGGGTACCACTGGACACGGCCCGGCTGGTGGAGCGCCTCGGCGAGCACGGGTACCTCACCCTCAGGGGCGCGACGGTGCAGGTCGCGACCCCGGCGGGGATCGTGGCGGCCGGTGGGTTCGACGACCCGCACCTGCTGACGACGGTGCTGCCACCCGCAACCGCCGTGGCGCCCGCCCCCGCCACCGACGCCGTCCTCCACCTCGGTCTCGTCCACGCGCCCTACCTCGCCGGTCTGGACGTGCTGGTGGACGCGGGGCACGACCTGCTGCTGGCGGGACACACCCACGGGGGCCAGGTCCGGCTCCCGGGTATCGGGGCGTTGGTGGCCAACTGCGACCTGCCGCTCGAGCAGGCCCGTGGGCTCTCGACGTACCGCGACCGGTGGCTGCACGTCTCGGCGGGGCTCGGGCACAGCCCTTACGCGCCCTTCCGCTTCGCCTGCCGCCCCGAGGCGACCCTGCTCGAGCTCACCGGCTGAGCCCTCCGTCCCCCGGGCCCAGACCGGACCCCGACCGGTTCGCAGGCACCGGGCGCGGTGTGTACGCTCCCCGGCGCCCTCGTCGAGGGCCGCACGCCCCCGGGATGTAGCGCAGCTTGGTTAGCGCGCCTCGTTCGGGACGAGGAGGCCGCCGGTTCGAATCCGGCCATCCCGACCAGCAGCGTGCGACGACGGACGCGTGGCCCGAGGTGGGTCGCGCGTCCGTCGTCTGGGTGCGAGGCTGCGCCCGTCGATCACGCACCACCTCGAGGTCCCCGCGAGGAGCCCACCATGGACCTGGCCCGGCTGCAGGGGATGATCAGTGCCACCTACGGGGATCAGGATCGGGCCCGTGGGGTCGATGCCACCTTCGGGTGGTTCATCGAGGAGGTCGGGGAACTGTCCCGCGCGATCCGGCGGGAGGGCCACGACGAGCGGGTCGTCGAGTTCACCGACGTGCTGGCGTGGCTGGTCAGCCTCGCCGATCTGTGTGAGGTGGACCTGGCGACCGAGGTGGAGGTCCGCTACGGCAACGGGTGCCCGAAGTGCCACCAGAGCCCCTGCGGCTGCGGCGCGCTGGACCCGGCACGACCCTGACACCCCGCAGCGGGGCGGCGGCCCGGTGGAGCGACGCAGCTCACCGTCCGAGCCAGCCATCGACCAGGTCACGGTGCTCGACGACCCAGTCGGCGACCGCCCGCCGTTCCTCACCCGGGGGTGCGTCCTCGAGCGCGACCTGGAGCGACGCCAGCTCCGCCTCCTCGAGCGTGAAGGCCGCCAACCACTCGGCGACCTCCGGATGGTCGGCCACGAAGCCGTCGTGGACCACCACGTCGATACGCTCCTCCTCCCCCAGCGCCCCCAGCGGGTCCTCGAGGTTGCGCAGGTCGTAGCGTCCGTAGGCCGGGTGCGGTTCCCACAGGGTCACCACGATGGGGCGCTCCAGGGCGACCGCCCGATCGAGGGCGGCGAGCATCGCCCCGGTCGACCCGGTGGAGAGGGTGTACTCGTCCTCCAGCCCGTAGGCCGGCAGCACCTCGTCACGGGAGATGCGCACGTGACCGCTGCCCGGCTCCACACCGACGATCTCCCCTCCGAGCTCCTCCCCGCGGCCCTCCAGGTCGGCGATGGAGGCGAGGTCGCTGTCGGCAGGGACCGCCCAGGTCAGGCGCGCACCCTCGTACCAGGTCCCCAGGACCTCGACGTCACGGCCGTGCTCGACCAGCTGGGGTGCGTGGGTCTGGGGCAGCCAGGCGCCCGTCCACAGATCGATCTCACCGTCGGCGAGTTGGGCGTACAACCCTGCGACCACGGTGACCTCCCCGGTGCGCACGATGCCTCCGGGCGAGGTGGTGTCGATCCGCCTGAGCTCGGCCTCGAACCCCTCCGCCTCCAGCAGGAACGACCACAGCTCCGCGGTCGCCCGGACCTCGGCCCAGGGCAGGACCCCGATGGTGATCGCCTCGTCCTCGGGCGGGGCGCAGCCGCTGAGCAGCAGGGCGAGGACCACCCACGCCGATGACCATCGGCACACCCACCGTCGAGGACGCTCACTCATGGTCGGGCCGCTCAGCGGCGGTAGGCGGCGCATCGTCCCCCCCTAGGTCGCGCGAGTCAGCCGCGAACTCGCGCTGGTCGGCAGTGAGCTCGTGGCGGGCAGCCTCCAGCTGCTCGTGCCCCTCATCGAACTCACCGTCCCGCTGCCCCGTCGCGGTGGTGGGGTTGCTGCGGGTGGTGGCCCCGCCGTTCACCCCGTTGGCCAGCTCGAACTCCTGCTCGGCGAGCTGAAGCGCCCGCTCGCGCAACTCCAGATCCCGCTCACGCAACTCCAGATCCCGCGCCCGGAACTCCTGCTCGCGGTGGGTCGCCTCAGGGAGCGAGGCTGGCGGGAAGCGCGGTCCCGATCTCGGTTCTCCGCGGGGCCGTTCCTGCTGAAGTCCTCGGAGCAGGGACCAGGCGGCCAGCAGCAGGACCACCAGGAAGGGCAGGCCGGTGGAGATCGCGGCGGCCTGCAGCGCAGCCAGTCCGCCCGACAGCAGCAGCGCCGCCGCCACCAGACCCTCCGATACCGCCCAGAAGACCCGAGTCTGCACCGGGGTGTTGGTGCTGCCACCGGAGGTGAGCATGTCCACCACGAATGAGCCGGAATCCGAGGAGGTGACGAAGAACAGCCCGACCACGATCGTGGTCACGACCGAGGTCACGGTCGCCAGTGGGAACTGGTCCAACAGGGCGAACAGCGCCGAGGAGAAGTCCTCCTGCACGATCACACCGAGCCCGGCCCCGGCACGCTCCAGCTCGATCGCGGTGTTGCCGAACACGGTGAACCACAGGAAGGACACCATGGTGGGGACCAGCAACACCCCCAGCACGAACTCCCGGATCGTCCGACCGCGGGAGATCCGGGCGATGAACATGCCGACGAAGGGGGACCAGGAGATCCACCACGCCCAGTAGAACAGCGTCCAGTCCGCGAGCCACTGGCCGCCCTCGTAGGTCCCGGACCACAGCAGCGTGTCGATCAGCGTCTGGACGTAGTGACCCACGTTCTCGACGTACGCCGACAGCAGCAACGTCGTCGGACCAGCCAGGAACACGAACGCGAGCAGCAGCGCGGCCAGGTTGATGTTGATCTTGGAGATCCGCTGGATCCCGCTGTCGAGTCCGGCTGCGACCGAGGCGGTCGCTGCCAGCGTGATGACCGCGATCAGGATCATCTGGTTACGGATGGAGAGGTCCCAGCCGAACACGGTGGCCATACCGGAGTTGATCTGCATCACCCCGAAGCCGAGCGAGGTGGCGACCCCGAACACCGTCCCGAGCACAGCGAGCGTGTCGATGGTGTGCCCGAGGCCACCGTGGATCCGCTCCCCGAGCAGCGGCTGGAACAGCGACCGCATCGTCAGGGGAAGATCGCGACGGAAGCCGAAGTAGGCCAGCCCGAGTCCGAGAACGGCGTACACCGCCCACGGGCTGAACCCGTAGTGGTGGAAGGTTATGTTCATCGCCTGCTGTGCGGCGTCCTGGGTCTCGGGAGCGACCCCTCGGGGCGGTTCGAGGTAGTGGGTCAGCGGCTCGGCAACGCCGTAGTACAGCAACCCGATCCCCATGCCGGCGCTGAACAACATGGCGAACCACGACAGCGTCGAGTAGTCCGGCTCGCTGTCATCGGGGCCGAGCTTGATGCTCGCGTAGGGCCCGATGGCGAGGTAGAGGCTGAAGGCGAGCAGGGCCGCCACACCCACGATCAGTAACCACCCGAAGCGCGCGGTGATGAAGCTCTGCAGGGGAGTGAAGAGCCGGCTTGCGGTGTCGGTGAACACCCCGGCGAAGACGGCGAACCCGACCGTGAGACCTGCTGAGACCGGGAAGACCACCGGATGGACGTTCTCGCGCAGGAAAGCGATCATCCGTGACATCGGGGCCTATCTGTCGCGTCACGCTGTCGGACGCTAGCGCAGGGCGACAGCCGCTGCCCGGTCGGCGCGAGCGGGTCGCCCGGACCTCAGCTCTCGGCGACGACGAGTTCGGCGAGCTGGATGGTGTTCAACGCCGCACCCTTCAGCAGGTTGTCGCCGACGACCCAGAGGTTCAGGCTGTGCGCATCACCGAGGTCCTCACGGACCCGACCGATCAGCACCTCGTCGCGACCGGCGGAGGCCAGCGGCGTGGGGTAGGCCAGCTCCTCGCCGTCCTGCCCGGTGCCGTCCTCGACGAGCAGACCCGGAGCACCGGCCAGGGCCAGCATCGCAGCGTCACGCTGGACCGGATCGGCGAAGGTCATGCGTGCCGCGATGGCGTGACCGACGACCACCGGCACCCGCACGCAGGTCGGTGAGACGCGTAGGGCGGGCAGGCCCAGGATCTTCCGGGACTCGCGGACGAGCTTCCACTCCTCATCGGTGTAGCGCCCGTCGGTGAAGGACCCGCAGTGCGCCAGCCCGTTGAACGCGATGGCCTTGGAGAAGGCCTGCGGATCGAACCCGGCCTCGACCTCGCTACCACCGGTGACCAGTTCGTCCGCACGCTCGAGCATGACCCGGCTCTGGGCCAGCAGCTCCTCGATGCCCGTGCGCCCGGCCCCACCGGCCGCCTGGTAGCTGGTGGCGACCATGCTGGTCAGTCCGAAGGCATCGTGCAGCGGCTTGGCCGCCACCATGAGCACCATCGTCGTGCAGTTCGGGTTGGCGACGATGCCACGTGGACGACGGCTGATCGCGTCCGGGTTCACCTCGGAGACCACCAGCGGCACGTCCTCGTCCTGGCGGAAGGCGCTCGAGTTGTCGATGACCACCGCCCCGCGCTCGGCGGCGACGGGTGCCCACTCCTTGGACCGCGCGCCTCCGGCGGAGAACAGGGCGATGTCGACGTCGTCGAAGGCCTCGGGCGTGATCGCCCGGACCTCCACCTCGCCGTCCTTCCACGGCAGTCGCTTGCCCGCGGAGCGCTCCGAGGCCAGGAACACGGGATCGCCGTCGAGGGGGAACCCGCGGCGGACAAGCTGGCGACGCATCTCCTCACCGACGGCCCCGGTGGCACCGACGACCGCGACCTTGGCACCCATCACTCGTTCTCCTCGGTCAGCAACGCGTCGTCCCCGAGACCGAACACGGCGTGGACGGCCTGCACAGCGGTCTCGACGTCGTCGCGCGACACCACGACGGAGACCCGGATCGTCGAGGTGGAGATCATCTCGATGTTGACCCCGGCCGCCGACAACGCCCCGAACATCTTCGCGGCGACGCCGGGGTGGGTCTTCATCCCAGCCCCGACCAGCGAGCCCTTCGCGATCTCCTCATCGACCCTGACGCCGGCGGCACCCACCTCGTCCGACAGGGGTTCGAGCACCCCGCGCGCCTTGAAGGTCTCGCCCCGGGGCAGGGTGAAGGAGATGTCCGTCCGACCGTCCGCCGAGACGTTCTGGACGATCATGTCGATGTTGATGCTCTCGTCCGCGAGGGTGGAGAAGATCCGTGCCGCCACACCGGGCCGATCGGGCACCTGCTGGATCGTGAGCTTGGCCTCGGACGTGTCGTGGGCGACACCGGAGATGATCGCGTCCTCCACCGTGTCCTCCTTGGGGCCGACCCAGGTGCCGGCTGCGTAGCTGAACGATGAGCGCACGTGGATCTGCACGC
>PWEU01000420.1 GCA_003554005.1 Nitriliruptoraceae bacterium | reverse complement strand
GACGCGACCGCCCGTGACCGCCGTGAAGTGACGTTGGCCATCGCCGATGCCGCCGAGCGCACCAGCGTCCCGGCCAGCGATATCGAGGTGGTCGAGTTCGCCATGGTCACCTGGCCCGACGGCGCGATCGGCTGCCCCGAACCGGGAGTGGTCTACACCCAGGCGCTGGTCGACGGCTACCGCATCGTGCTCGACGCCGACGGCACGCTGCTCACCTACCACGGCGCGACCGGCGCAGACCCGTTCCTGTGCCGGTCACCGGCCGATCCGGTGCAGCCGTCGCAGTGACCGGTGCGCCGGGCCGGACGATGCCACCGGCAGTGGGTCAGTTCAGCGACGGGTCCTCGGGGTAGGTCGCCAGCAACCGGAGCCCGTCGGGCTGCCGGCGCAGCACCGCGTGCCACAGGCCACCCGGCTCACCGGTGAAGACATCCCGGGGGTCGGCGTCGACCACGAACCAGGCACCCTGGTCGATCTCGTCCTCCAGCTGGTCCGGCGCCCACCCGGCGTAGCCCGCGAAGATCCGCACGTGTTCGAGATCAGCGGCCGCCAGCGTCGGGTCGTCGTCCAGATCGACGAGCCGGATGCGATCCAGGATCGGAGGTCCCGCGTCGGGGGTGACGACCGAGGCCGTGGCCCCCAGCGCGACCACCGCCGTCGGCTCCACCGGCCCCCCGCCGAACACCACCGGAGGACTGGCGGCAAGCTCCGACCAGCCGCCCAGGGTCTCCGCCACCAGCACCGAGGACGGCCGGTTCAGGACGACCCCGAGCGCCCCGTCCTCATCGTGATCCAGCACCAGCAGAACCCCCCGATCGAAGTTGGGGTCCTCCAGAGCCGGTGCCGCGACCAGCAGACGGCCGGTATGCCAGGTGACCATCGCGCCCCTCCTCACGACCGACCGTACCTGCTGGGGGCGCCGGTCAGACAGGGGTCGCCGGACCAGGCTGCGCACCGGCGCTGACGCTGCTCCCGCTGGGTCCTCGGGCCAGGTTCGCGAACTTGGTGAGGTGCCCGAGGAAGGCCAGCTTCACCACACCCGTGGCGCCGTTGCGGTGCTTGGCGATGATCAGCTCCGCGATGCCCTTGTCCGGGCTGTCCTCGTCGTAGACCTCATCGCGGTAGATGAACCCCACGATGTCCGCGTCCTGCTCGATGCTGCCGCTCTCACGTAGGTCAGCGAGCTGCGGCCGCTTGTCGGTACGGGATTCGGGTTGACGCGACAGCTGGGACAGCGCGATGACGGGAACATCGAGCTCCTTGGCCAGCATCTTCAGGCCCCGGGAGATCTCCGCGACCTCCTGCTGGCGGGAGTCGACCCGGCGGTGGGACTGCATCAGCTGCAGGTAGTCGACGACGATCAGCGACAATCCCTGCTTCTGCTTCAGCCGCCGGGACTTGGCCCTGATCTCCATCAGGGAGATCGACGGGGTGTCGTCGATGAAGAAGGGCGCGTCGGCCAGGGTGCCCAGGGCATCACCGAGCTTGCGCCAGTCGGTGTCCTCGAGCCGTCCGGTCCGCAGCCGCGACGAATCGATCCGCGCCTCGGATGACAGGAGCCGGTTGACGATCTCCAGCTTGGACATCTCCAGACTGAACAGGATCGCCGGCTCTCCGAGCCGGGCACTGGCGAAGTGGCAGACGGCCAGCGCCAGGCTGCTCTTGCCCATCGCGGGCCGGGCCGCCAGCACGATCAGGTTCTGGGGCTGCAACCCGGCGGTGAGCCGGTCGAGGTCGTCGAAGCCGGTGGCCAGTCCCGTCCCCTCCGAGCTGCGCTCGGCGAGGGTCTCGATCTGCTCGAAGGACTGGTTGAGCAGCTCACCCAGCCGCTGGTACTCCGACACCGAGGTGGTCTGGGCGACCTCGAAGACCAGCGACTCCGCCCGGTCGACGATCGCCCGAGCGTCGTCGGTGGCCTCGTACCCGAGCTTGGTGACCGCGGTGCCAGCGTCGATGAGCCGCCGCAGCAGTGCTTTGTCCCGGACGATCCGGGCGTAGTAGGCGGCGTTGGCCGCGGTCGGCACCGCCACCGTCAGGTCGTGGAGGGCCGCGGCGCCGCCGACCTCGTCCAGCCGGTCCCGACGGGCGAGCCAGTCGGTGATGGTGACCGTGTCGACCGGTTCACCCTGGCCGGGCAGCTCCCGGACCGCCTCGAAGACGACCCGGTGGGCGTTACGGTAGAAGTCCTCGGGGCGCAGCGCCTCGACGGCGTCCGAAGCCGCTGCCCGCGACAGCAGGGCGGAGCCGAGGACCGACACCTCGGCATCGAGCGAGTGCGGGGGAACGCGGTCGTAGCTGCGTCCCACCGCCCCGTTCGAGCTCGGTGATGTCTGCGGTGCTGGCGGCTCGCCTGGCGGCGGGGGGAAGGTGCCGCTCATGGTGCGTCGACCTCAGGGGTGACGACGGCCATGATCGCTGCCTCCCTCAGCCCGTTGCGGGCTCCTCGTCGCTGGCCGGTACCGACTCGGCCTCGGTTTCCGCAGCCGCGAGCTCCGCCTGCTGCTGCTCGTAGTCCTCAGCCGCCTCCAGCGCCTGTTCCTTCAGCGCCTCGGTGTCGGTGTCGCTGCCCTCGGCCCCCTGCTCGGCAGCGGCGGCCACCGCCTCGGCATCGACCAGACCACCACCGGCGTCGCGGGACAGTCGACCCTCCTGGTCGACGACGTCCACGACCAGGGTGGCCGCGACCTGCGGGTGCACGTGGACCGGCACCTCGTAGGTCCCGATCTCCTTGATCGAGCCCTTGAGTTCGATCCGCTTGCGCGGGATGTCGTGGCCGCGCTCCTTGAGCACGCGTTGCACGTCGTTGGCGGTGACCGACCCGTACAGCCCACCCCGCTCGTCCACGCGGACGGGGATGCGCAGGCTGCGGGCTTCCAGCGCGGCCTTCGAGGCCTGAGCGCTGTCGAGGGTCTTGGCCTCCCGAGCTTTGCGGGCCCTGGTGAGCGACTCGGCCTGCTTCATGGCACCGGGAGTGGCCAGCATGGCGAGTCCACGGGGCAGCAGGAAGTTGCGGCCGTAGCCGTCAGCGACGTCGACGACGTCACCCGGCAGACCCAGGTTGTCGACCTCGTTGGTGAGGATGACCTTCATCGTCGGGACCTCCTCAGCGCGTCGTGTAGGGGATCAACGCCATCTCGCGGGCGTTCTTGACCGCTGCCGCCAGCATCTTCTGATCCTTGGCGCACACGCCCGTGGTCCGGCGGGCCTTGATCTTCGCGCGCTCGTTCAGGAAGGGCTTCAGCGTGGAGAGGTCCTTGTAGTCGATGTACTCGACGCCCTGGGTGCAGAAGGGGCAGGGCTTCGGCTTGCGGGGTCGGTTGCGGTCCTTGGGCTTGGCAGCGCTGCGGGGCGGCATGGGCGTGCTCCTTGGGAGGGCGCGGCCGGTAGGGAGCTACCGGCGCCGTGTGCTGGTCGTGGTCGTGAGGGTCCGGGGCGATGGCGTCCCGGCCCGGTGGAGCTGGATCAGAAGGGGACGTCGTCGTCGGAGGGCGGTGGCGGTGTCCCCGACCCTCCGGCAGCAGCACCGCCGCTCGAGCCACCGGAGGTGCGGTGCACCTCGGCGCGGGCCCACCGCAGGCTCGGGGCGATCTCGTCCGCCTCGATCTCCGTGGTCCAGACCGTCTGGCCCTCCCGGTTCTCGTAGCTGCGGACGCGAACCCGGCCGATCACGATGACGCGGTCACCCTTCTTGAGCGACTCCGCGGCGTTCTCCGCCAGGTCACGCCAGCAGTTGACGTTGAGGAACGTGGTCTCCTCCTGCTGGTTGCCCGCTCGGTCCGTGAACCGGCGGTTGGAGGCGACGCGCAACGACGCGACCGGGGCACCACCTTGGGTGAACCGCAGGTCGGGGTCGTCGGTCAGGTTGCCGATGAAGGTGATGAAGTTGGATTCGAACGCCATGGTCCAGGCCTTCCTGGTCGTCGGTGTCGCGCGTACGGGCCGTCGTGGGAGGACGGAGCCGCGGGACGGCGACCTAGGCCGTGCGGACCCGGATCTCCGGGCGGACGGTCTTGAAGCGGGTGGCGTCGTCGGAGATCTTCATCTGCCGCTCGAGCTCGTTGACGGCGTCTGAGGTCGCCTCGAAATCGAGGACGCCGTAGAAGCCGTGATCACGCTTGTCGATCTCGTAGCCGAGCTTGCGCTTGCCCCACCAGGCCTCCTCGAGCAGGTTGCCACCCTGGTCGGCCAGGATCTTCTTCGCCTTCTCGAAGGCGGCGATGGCCGACTCCTCGTCGAGGCGGTCGGTCATCAGGACCATCATCTCGTAGCGGCGCATGGGCACCTCCTCTGGTCGCGCCGCTCCGCGCAGCTGCGCGGTGCGGACCGGCTTCGACGCTGTCGTGTCGGGGGCCGGTGTTGTGGCCCCTGCGGTCGCGGGCGGCTCACGTCCTGCGGGCCGTCCGCCGTCAGGGGCAGGGGTGCGTCCTGCGGACCGATCGTCGAGGTACCACGTCGAGCGCCGACCCCGGCATCTCGCACCGGGCCGAACGAGTGATCGTGGACCGCGTCTCGGGTCCGTCGTCGTTCGATGGTCGCTGGACCAGGTGGTCCGGCGGTGACGAACGGCGCGCGGAGCCGTGAAGGCCCCGCGCGGACCCTCGAACCGTACAGCAGGCCCCTTCCTCCCACAACACGACCCTACGTGCCGGGGGTGACACCGCGCGGATGGATCCCCGGGGGCTGTGGACAACCAGCCCCCGGGTCACGGGCCATCAGCCCCGCAGCGGGTCCCTGAGCCCGGCAGCCAGCGTCCGCGCCGCCTCGCCCGGGGTCGGCCCGAGCCGCTCGATCGAGGCGGCGGCCAGCAGCAGGACGATGCCGCCGACGGTGAGCCAGGCCCAGGTGGGCAGGCTCACGACCACGGTCAGCGTCTCCACCCCGACCACGACCACCACGAGCACCGCACCGACGACCAGGGGACCCCGCAGCCCGAGACGGCCCCCCGCGACCACCGCGCCGACACCGAGGACCCCGGCCAAGAGACCGTGCCACCCGGGCCCACCCGCCACCCGCTCGAGGATGGCGGGCACCCCGACGAGCAGGATCGGTGGCACGTAGGCGAACCAGGACGACAGCTCACCGTGGCGGCGGGCCGCAGCGCCGGCGAGCGCCAACTGCACGGCCACGGGGAGCAGCCACAGGTCGAGCGCCGTGCTGTCGACCTCGGACAGCAACGACCAGGCTCCGAGGGTGGCCAGCGCCGCACCCGTGTGGGCCAGAGCCTGACGGCGGGACAGGAGCCCGACGGCCACCGCGACGGCACCGGCGGCCAGCAGTGCGGCCGAGCGCAGGACCGCGGCGTCACCGAGCAGGACCCACCCGACCGGGATGGCCACACCCGCGACGAGACCACCTGGAAGGGTGATCGCCCGGGACACCGACCGTGCCCCGACGGCCACCGTCAGCGCCGCCGCCGTTCCCAGGGTCAGCAGCGCCGCACCCCCCACCTCGACGTCGACACCGGCCATCAGCGTGCCGACCGTCACGGCCCGCAGCAGCACGAGCACCGCCCCGGTCCGGGCGACGGCACCACGGTCGACGAGCGCGTCGAGCAGGAGCAGGATCCCGAGGAACGTGGCCGGCAGGAGCGCACCGGCGCCGAGCCCGAGCGCGGCCACGTGCCCGTGATCACCTGCCGTCGAGGTGGCGGCCATCGGGAGGAGCCAGCCCGCGGGCATGACCGTCACCAGGCCCGCCACCGCGGTCACTGCCCGTGCCACCTCGGCGACCGGCCGGACGCCTGACGTGGCCGTGGCGGCCGCGAGAGCCGTGACCCCGACCACGAGCCCCGCGACGCCGCGGGGCAGACCCGCCGGCCCGACGCCGGCCACCGCCAGCACCCCCACGCCGCCGACGAGTAGCGCCGCGCTGACGGCGGTGCTGCCGCCGGCGGCGGACAGCCCACGGTCGGCGACGGGCTTCAGCAACGGCAGCACCGCCAGCGGGGCGACGACCGCGACGAGCAACGCGTGCGGGGTCTGGTCAGCGAGGCCGCCGGCCGCCACCAGCAGCAGGAGCGTCGCGGAGAGGTCCAGGGTCATCGTCGCGGTCGAGGCGTCCCGACGACGACCGAGCACCCGCGGCAGGAGGGGGAGGAAGGCCAGCAGCAGCGCGCCCACGGCGGCGATCTCACGGCCCGCGCCGAGCAGCCCGGCGGCGGCCAGCGCGTGCCACAGCGCCAGGACCAGCAGGAGGACCACTGGCACGCGTGCGCCGTCACGATGCCAGCGCACGGCGGCCACGGTCCAGGCCCCGGCAGCCAGCAGAACGAGCCCCGCCAGCACCCCGTCGGTCCCGACCAGCATGACCGGATCGAGCAGCAGCGCCAGGACGAGGACCGCCACGGGCGTCGCGATGACCTCACCCACGGCTGCGGTGGCCCGCAGGCGGCGCCCGACGACGGTCCCATGGGCCGTAGCGAGTGCCACCACCTCGACGGCGAGCCACAGGATCGCCGGCGTCCACAGCTGCACGGCCCGGGGGGTGGCCTCGGGCAGCACGAGGTGGAGCAGGGCGAGCAGGCTGGCCCCGATCGCGAGCGCCACCAGACGGGGCTCACCGTGGCGGGCGCGCAGCGCCAGGGTCACAGCGACGATGGCGGCGACCGCGCCCCGGACCGGCCAGGCGGCGAGCCACCCTGCGGCAGCAGCCGTGGCGGGGACCCCGCCGGTCGGCAGGACCGACAGCAGTTCGACGGCCACACCCGCGACCACCGCGGAGACGGGGAGCAGGATGCTGCCGGTGCGTAGCATCGGTCCCAGACCCAGCGGTGCGGTGCGGTCGGCGAGCGGGAGCAGCGCCAGGCCCGCCCCGGCGACCAGCAGGGCCGGAGCCGGCCACCCGACCATGGCCAGCCCGGTTGCAGCGACCGGCACGCCGGCCAGAGCAGCCAGCCCCAGCAGCGGCGCGCGGCCCGCGACGGCCAGCGGTGGCAGAGCGACCACCGCCGTCAGCCCGACGGCGGTCCACCGGACCCAGCCCGGTGCCCCGAGCTGGATGGCCAGTCCGAGGGCGTCGATCGGCAGCAGGAGAACGCCGAGGGGGAAGACGACCGAGCCCACCACCGGCAGCGGCCGCCGCAGGCGGGCACCACCGACGATCGCGGCGGCGGTGAGGCCACCGACCACGGCGATCCGTGCGGTCGCACCCATCACGTCCCACTGCATCGCCAGGAAGGTGGCGGCCGCCGCCAACAGCAGCAGCGCACCGAGTCCGGCCACCCAGGCTGCCACCGGGACCGGAGGACGCGGGCGCCGCGGTAGCCGGGACACCGGGGGCTGGAGGGGCGGGCCGTGGGCACCCGACGTCCCCCGCCGCGCCGGGGCGTCGGACGGCGGAGGCGGCGTGCCCTCGGCGGGGACGGGTGGGGGCGGCGGTGGCGGGCTGGCGAGGGTGGCCTGCTCGGCTTCGACGCGGGGGGCGGTCGGCACGGTGACGTCCTCCGGATCGGGGTACGTCACCAGCATCGATCCAGCGCGAGGCGCACGGCACCGGCGGATCCCCCCATCGCCGCCTGGGGACCCCCTACGTGTGGTCGGGCACCGAGGTGGTGGCCGTCACTCGATGCCGTGCTCGACGGCGTAGCGGATCAGCTCCTGACGGCGACTGAGCTGCAGCTTGTCGAGGATGTTGCGCACGTGGTTCTCGACGGTCTTGGGCGCGATGTGGAGCTGCTCGCCCACCTCGCGGTAGGTATAGCCACGTGCCACGTGCTGGAGGACCTCCCGCTCCCGATCGGTCAAGGGCTGGGTCCCGGTGGCCTCCCGGGCCATGCGACGGAACTCGCCCAGGACCAGCATCGCCAGGGACGGCGAGAACACCGGCTCACCGGTTGCGGCGCGCAGGAGCTGGGCCCGCAGTTCCGGGCCGGGGGTGGACTTCGTGAGGTAGCCAACCGCGCCCGCAGCGACCGCGTCGAGCAGGTCGCGCTCCTGCTCGCTCACGCTGAGGACGACGACCCGGGTCCGCTCGCCGCAGGCCTCAGCGACGGCCAGGCCACCCCCACCGGGCATCTGCAGGTCACAGACCACCAGGTCGGGGGCGTGGGCCTCGATCGCCGCGATGGCCTCCACCGCGCTGCCCGCCTCCGCCACCACCTCGAATCCACTGCCAAGGTCCGCACGGACGCCGTCGCGCCAGATGGGGTGGTCGTCGGCGAGCACGACGCGGATCGGAGGCCGCCGCGGACTCGCCCGCCCAGTGGAGCTGACCACGCCGCCCTCCCCCTCACCTCACCGTCCGTCACAGCCTAGGTCGCCACCCCGCCAGTGGCAGCGGGACCCACTAGCGTGCCGCCCATGCCTGGCACGGTGCAGTCCATCGAGCGGGCGGCCGCGGTGCTGCGGCTGCTCGCTGAGAGCACGCGCCCGCTGGGGGGGGTCGAGATCGCCCACGCGCTGTCGCTGCCGAAGGGCACGGCCCACGGCATCATCCGCACCCTCCATACCGTCGGCTTCGTCGACCAGGACGACCGCTCCGGCCGTTACCAGCTGGGCAGCCAGCTCGTCCGGCTCGGTGGCCACCAGTTGGACCGCAACGAGCTGCGCTCCTGCGCGATGAACTGGGCCGACACCCTGGCGTCGCGGACCGGGGAGTCCGTGCGCATCGGGGTGCTGGACCAGCCGTCACAGGTCACGATCGTGCACCACGTCTTCCGCCCCGACGACAGCGTCCAGGTGATGGAGATCGGGCGGGTGCTGCCGGCCCACGCCTGCGCCCTGGGGAAGGCGATCCTGGCCCACACGCCGGGCAACGGTGGCTGGCTCAAGGGCAGCACCCTGGAGGGCTTGACCGCGCGGACCGTGACCGACGGCCGCGCCCTGCTCGGCCAGCTGAGCACGGTCCGTGAACGCGGCTGGGCGTCGGACGTGGAGGAGCTCGACAGCCGGGAGGCGAGCATCGCCGCACCGATCCGCGACCACGGCGGCGTGGTCGTCGGCGCCGTCGCGATCACGGGGTCGACCAAGGCCCTGTGCGACACGGGCCGCAACCCCCGGCCACGGCTGGCCGCCCGGGTGGTGGACACGGCGCGAGCGATCACCGGCGAACTCGCCACACGACGGGAGTGACGAGGTGAAGCGCGAGTTCATCGCCGCGATCGACCAGGGCACCACGTCGACGCGTTGCATCCTGTTCGACCACGCCGGTCGCCTGGTGTCGGTCGCCCAGCGCGAGCATCGCCAGATCTTCCCCCGTCCCGGCTGGGTCGAGCACGACCCGGTCGAGATCTGGCGCAACGTGGAGCGGGTGGTCCCGCGGGCCGTGGCGCAGGCGCGTGCCGAGCCCGACCAGATCGCCGCGCTCGGGATCGCGAACCAGCGCGAGACCGTCGTGCTGTGGGAGCGGCGCTCGGGACGCCCGGTCGGCAACGCCATCACCTGGCAGGACACGCGGACCGCCAACCTGGTCGACCAGCTCGCCGCCGACGGCGGCGTCGATCGCTTCCGGGAGCGGTGCGGGCTGCCGCTGATGACCTACTTCTCCGGCCCCACGCTCAAGTGGATGCTGCGCCAGGACCCCATCCTGCGGGAGCAGGCCGAACGCGGCGAGCTGCTGTTCGGGACGATGGAGACCTGGCTGATCTGGAACCTCACCGGCGGCCCGGACGGTGGCCTCCACCTCACCGACGTGACGAACGCCTCCCGCACGATGCTGATGGACCTCAGCACCCTGCAGTGGGACGAGGAACTGCTCGACGCCTTCGGCGTGCCGGCCGCGATGCTGCCGCACATCCGCTCCAACGTCGAGGTGTACGGGGCCGCCACCACCGTGCTCCCGGGGACCTCGATCGCCGCCGCGCTCGGCGACCAGCAGGCGGCACTGTTCGGCCAGACCTGCTTCTCACCGGGGGAGGCCAAGTGCACCTACGGGACCGGGGCGTTCCTGCTGCTCAACACCGGACCGGACCCGGTGCGGTCCAGCCACGGCCTCCTCAGCACGGTGGGGTACCAGGTCGGTGATGGGGCCCCCCCCTACGCGTTGGAGGGTTCCATCGCCGTCACCGGATCCCTCGTGCAGTGGCTCAGGGACCGCCTCGGGCTGATCGACTCCGCTCCGGAGATCGAGACCCTGGCACGGACGGTGGAGGACAACGGTGGCTGCTACATCGTCCCGGCGTTCTCCGGGCTGTTCGCCCCCCACTGGCGCAGCGAGGCGCGTGGGCTGATCATCGGGCTGCCCTCCTACATCACCAAGGGGCACCTCGCCCGGGCCATCCTCGAGGCCACCGCCTGGCAGACCCGGGAGGTCGTGGACGCGATGAACGCGGACTCCGGCCTCGCGCTGACCGGGCTGAAGGTCGACGGTGGGATGACCTCCGACCACCTGCTGATGCAGACGATCGCCGACGTGCTCGACGTCCCCGTCGAGCGGCCCCTGGTCTCCGAGACGGTCTCGCTGGGTGCGGCCTACGCCGCCGGGCTGGCCGTCGGTTTCTGGCCTGAGCTCAAGGGGTTACGTCATCACTGGCACCGGGCAGCGAGGTGGCTGCCGGAGATGTCGGCCCCGCGGCGGGCGAAGGAGTACGACAACTGGCAGCGTGCCGTGGCGAGGACCTACGACTGGATCCGCAACGAGGACGAGGACGGCCCCGGGGCGTGAACCGCTCCCGGGGCCGTGGGGGGTGCGTGGGGCTCAGGCGAGCGCGACCACGTCCGGCGCCTCGCGGCGGGCCTGCTGCGCCTCCTCGTCGGAAGGTGCGGCGTTGGCCTTCAGCTCCGCATCGATGCGCTTGAGGTAGGCCTCCAACTCCGCGTCGCGCTGCTCGTCGGACCAGCCGAGCTCCTTGCCCATCAGGTCCGCGACCACCGGTGCGGCCTCCCGCCCGCGGTCCTGGACCTCCATGTTGACGTGGCTCCGCCGGACGAGCACGTCCTCGAGGTGCAGCGCACCCTCCTCGCGGGTCGCGTACACGACCTCGGCCTTGAGGTAGGAGTCGGCACCCGGCAGCGGCTCGAGCAGGCTGGCGTCCTCCTCACCGAGTGCCAGCACGTCCTCGCTGAGGGAGCCGTAGCGCTTGAGCAGGTGCTCGATCCGCCCCACGTGCAGGCCGGTCTTCTCGCCCATCAGCTCACGACGGTTCCACGCCGCGTGGTAGCCGTCCACCCCGACGATCGGCACGTCCTTGGTGATGCAGGGCCCCGCCTGCTTGCCCATGGTCTCCAGCGCCGCGTCGACGGTGTCGTAGGCCATCACCCGGTAGGTGGTGTACTTCCCGCCGGCGACCACGATCATGCCAGGGGTCGTCTCGATGACGAGGTGCTCCCGGGACAGCTTCGCGGTGGTGTTGGCCTGGCCGGCGACCAGCGGACGTAGCCCCGCGTAGGTGCCGACGATGTCGTCCTTGGTGAGCTTCTGCTTCAGCACCCGGTTCGCCTGACCGAGCACGTACTCGATGTCCTCCGCTGACGCGGTGGGATCGGCCTTGTCGAGGTCGTACTCGGTGTCGGTGGTCCCGATGATCCAGTGGTCGTGCCACGGGATCGTGAACAGCACGCTGGTCGGGGTGCGCAGGATCATGCCGACCTTGGCCTTGATCCGGTCGCGGGGCACCAGGATGTGGATGCCCTTGGAGGCCTTGACGGTGAACTCCCCCTCCTCGCCGAGGAGTTCCTGCATCTCGTCGGTCCAGACCCCCGTGGCGTTGATCACCGCGCGCGCCTTGACGGTGTAGTCCTTGCCGGTCTCGAGGTCTCGCACGACCGCACCGATCACCCGGCCAGCGTCGCGAACCAGCTCCGTGACCTGGGCGCGGGAGGCGACGTGGGCGCCGTGGGACGCAGCGGTGCGAGCCAGCAACATGGTGTGGCGGGCGTCGTCGACCTGTCCGTCGTAGTAGCGGATCGCGCCGACACAGACGTCCGGGTCCAGTCCGGGGAACAGCTTCATGATGGGGGACTTGGACAGGTGCTTGTGGTTCGGCACCCCCTTGGACGCACCCTTCTCCCTGGCCATGACGTCGTAGAGGAGGATGCCGGAGCCGACGTACAGCCGCTCCCAGCCCTTGTGCGTCAGTGGGTAGATGAAGGGGATCGGGCGGGTCAGGTACGGCGCCAGCTTCTGCATGACCAGGCCGCGCTCACGCAGGGCTTCGCGCACCAGCCCGAAGTCCAGCATCTCGAGGTAGCGCAGGCCGCCGTGCAACAGCTTCGTCGAACGCGAGGAGGTCCCACTCGCCCAGTCACGCATCTCGACGAGGCCGGTGTTGAGGCCACGCGTCACTGCGTCGAGCGCGGCCCCCGTCCCGGTCACGCCGCCGCCGATGACGAGGATGTCGAGCTCCTCGCTCTCCATGGCCTCGAGCGCTGCCGTCCGTGTGTCGGTGGACATGGGTGTGATCGCCACGTTCTACTCCGTCGGTCGTGCCCGGCACCTGGATGGCGGCTCGGGCTTGGTCGCGACGCTGCCGGCGGGGAGGCGGTGATGGCGCCAGGTCGGCGCCCGTCTGCGGCAGCCGGTTCGCGCCGCCTGTCTGCGAGTGAGGGTGCTGCGAGTGATGATGCCCGACCCTGCGCGGACCGCAAGGCCGAACGGACGGGCTCTCCAGCCCGGATACTCGGGAACCTCCGTGCCTGCCGTTCGTACCCGGGGCGAACCGCGGGTGGGGCCCCGTCACCCGGGGCCCCACCGTCGGTGCAGGGACGAGCGGCGCTCAGTCGACGTCGACCCACCCGAAGGTGCGCTCGACGGCCTTGTGCCACTGCTCGAGCCCGGCCTCACGCTGGTCGTCCGACCACTGCGGCTCCCAGCGCTTGTCCTCCAGCCAGTTCTCGCGCATCTCTTCCTGGCTGTTCCAGAACCCGACCGCGTAGCCGGCCGCGTAGGCCGCTCCCAGCGCCGTGGTCTCGGCGACGACCGGCTTGTACACCGGGACGCCCAGCACGTCGGCCTGGATCTGCATCGCGAGGTCGTTGTTGGTGACCCCGCCGTCCACCCGGAGCGCTTCGACCGGAACGCCGGAGTCCTTCTCCATGGCGTCCGCGACGTCCTTGGTCTGCCAGCACATCGACTCGAGCGTCGCCCGAGCGAGGTGGGCGTTGGTGTTGAAGCGGCTGATCCCGACGATCGCGCCACGGGCGTCGGAGCGCCAGTACGGCGAGAACAGACCGGAGAACGCCGGGACGAACACCATGCCACCGGAGTCCGGGACCTGGCGGGCCAGGGTCTCGGTCTCCGCGGCACCACTGATGATCCCCAGCTGGTCGCGCAGCCACTGCACGGCGGAGCCCGTCACCGGGATCGCGCCCTCCAGGGCGAACACGGCTGGGTCGTCACCGAACTTGTACGCCGGGGTGGGGAGCAGACCGTGCTGCGAGTGGACGATCTCCGTGCCGGTGTTCAGCAGCATGAAGTTGCCGGTGCCGTAGGTGTTCTTCGCCTCACCCGGCGCGAAGCACACCTGCCCGACGGTCGCCGCCTGCTGGTCACCGAGATCACCACAGACGGGGATCTCGCCGCTCAGCGGCCCGGTCTCGGTCGTCATGCCGTAGAGGTCGGGATCGGAGGACGGCCGGATCTCCGGCAGCATCGCCCGCGGGATGTCGAAGAAACCGAGCAGCTCCTCGTCCCAGTCGAGCGTCTCCAGGTTCATCAGCATGGTCCGCGAGGCGTTGGTCACATCGGTGATGTGCTTGCCGCCCCGGGTCCCGCCGGTGAGGTTCCAGAGCACCCAGGTGTCCATGTTGCCGAAGATCGCGTCACCACGCTCGGCTGCCTCACGGACGCCGTCGACGTTCTCCAGGATCCACTGGACCTTCCCGCCGGAGAAGTAGGTCGCGGGTGGCAGCCCGGCCTTCTGACGGATGACGTCGCCCTTGCCCTCGCGCTCCAGCTTGCTCGCGATCCGGTCGGTCCGGGTGTCCTGCCAGACGATCGCGTTGTAGTAGGGCCGGCCGGTGTTCTTGTCCCAGACCACCGTGGTCTCACGCTGGTTGGTGATGCCCAGCGCCGCGAGGTCCGAAGCGCTGAGCTTGGACTGACCCAGTGCGGTCATGATCACCGCTGAGGTCCGCTCCCAGACCTCGACGGGGTTGTGCTCGACCCACCCGGCCTGTGGGAGGATCTGCTCGTGCTCGAGTTGGTGCTTGGCGATCTCGTTGCCGCCGTGATCGAAGATCATGAAACGGGTCGAGGTCGTGCCTTGGTCGACTGAGCCGACGAAGTCTGCCATGGAACATCTCTCCCTTGTCGCTTGCGAGCGGTGCTCCTGTCACGCAGGAGCGGCGGACGGGGATGCGCTCCCCGTCGAGCGCATCGGATACGACCCGGGGAGACGCCCCGCCGGTGGTGGCACGCCCCCCGAACCGACCCGGAGCATCAGAAGGGGATGTAGCCGGAGAAGCCCTGATCGACGAGACCGGCGAGGACGCCACCGATGAGCGGGCCGACCACCGGGACCCAGGCATAGCCCCAGTCGCTGTCGCCCTTGCCCTTGATCGGGAGGACGGCGTGGGCGATACGTGGACCGAGGTCACGAGCAGGGTTGATGGCGTAGCCGGTGGGACCACCGAGGCTGGCGCCGATGCCGAGGACCAGGAGGGCGACGGCGACGGGGCCGAGCTCGTTGGGCGAGCGGCCGAAGGAGAGGATCACGAACACGAGGACGAAGGTGCCGATGATCTCGGTGACCATGTTCATCGCCGGGTTCCGGATCTCCGGACCGGTGGAGAACACCGCCAGCTTCAGGCCGGGGTCATCGGTGGCGTCGAAGTGGTCCTTGTAGGCCAGCCACGCGACAGCGGCGCCGAGGAACGCACCGACCATCTCGCCACCGAGGTAGGCGAAGAACTCCGCTGGCGTGAACTCGACCCCAGCGGCCAGGAGGCCGAAGGTCACCGCAGGGTTGATGTGGGCGCCACTCGACGCACCGACGAACACACCGGACATGACCGCCAGGCCCCACCCGAAGTTGATGAGGAGCCAGGCTCCACCACCGCCGCCACCGTTGCCCTTGGTCTTCGCGAGCACCACGTTGGCGACGACGCCACAGCCGAGCAGCAGCAGCATGAAGGTCCCGGCGACCTCCGATATGAAGATCTGACCAACTGATAGGTCCATGTCTCACTCCCTCGTCCGGCGCTCCAGGTCGGTGGGCTCCCGATGCTGGCGTCGGCCGCCAGCCCCTCCAGGTCGCACCGGTGCCGGACCGACCGGTGACATCTGGATGCAAGACGCTGGAAACACCGACGACAACAGCACTCGTTCGGCATAGCCGAACGGCTACCGACCATGCGCGGTGGCCGACCACCCCACGCGCGCCCCGATCATCTCGTGAAAGGGCGCACGATCCCGCCAGGACCCCTGTGACCTCCCACCTAGGCCCCCCGGACCTCACCATCACCGATGACAGCAGTTCTACGACCGGCTCCGTAGTCGGTCGACATCGCCGAACGCGACTGACTGAGTGGGTGCCCGATCGACGGTCACGGAGCGTCCCCCGGGGCCCACAGACGGACCTCGACGCCGCGAGCAGGCGCCGCAGCCACCTCGACCCGACCTCCGACCCGGGCCAACCGACCCCGCACCGACCGGGTCAGTCCCAGGCCCTCTACGACCTCCGCGGGATCGAACCCGACGCCATCGTCACGGACCGAGACGAACACCCGTGCGTCCTGTGGCTCGGCGTAGACCACGACCTGGCTCGCCCGGGCGTGCTTGCCGACGTTGGTCAAGACCTCACCGACCGCCTCCGTCACGGCCTCGACGACCACCTGGGGCAGGTCCGGGAGATCGTCGGGGACGAGCACCTCGGTCCGCACGCCATCACGGCGCTCGAACCGATCCGACACCCCCCTCAGGGCGGCACCGAGGGTGAGCTTCGGCGCGCCGGCTCCACCCGTGCCGTCGGGTGGCACCGGATCGAGCAGGTAGCGGCGCAGCTCCCGTTCCTGGTCCCTGGCGAGGCGGGCCAGGTCCGGGTCCTCGGCCCGTCGTTCGACGATGGCCAGGGTCTGCAGGACCCCATCGTGGAGGCGGCGTGCGACCTCGTCACGTGCCTCGAGCGCCGCGACGGTGCGCTCTGCTCGGCTCAGCCGCTCCTCCGCTCGCGCCAGCAACCGGGTGGCGTGGCCGGCGACGCCGCCGGCCACCGCGTAGAGCACGGCGGTCGTGACCAGCGAGAGCCCCTGTTCCGGCGTCAGCGGGCCGATCCAGGGTTCGGTGGCCGGTGCCACGTGCAGGATCGACGAGGCGGCGCGAGCAGCGCCCAGCAGGAACCCCGTCAGCGCGCCGACGGTCGGCCCGAGGGCGACGCCGGCGGCCAGCCCGCCAGCGATCGGCCAGGCCACACCGAGGGGCTGCTGGGACGTGAAGACGTGGGGACCCGCGTAGACGAACCCGTCGGCCAACTGCAGGGCGACGCCGACGCCGACCTCGACGCCGACGGCGGGTCCCCGGACCAACCGCTGTGGTGCCGTGGCCAGTAGCCACGTCAACCACAGGGTGACCAGTCCGGCCACACCCACCAAGAGGCCGGCCGTCGCGGGCGCCACGAGGTTGCCCCGGGCCAGCACGAGGACCGCAGCCATCCACAGCCAGGCGAGCCACCGGAAGGCCGCCAGCCCGCGCAGGATCGTCCGTCGCATCTGCTCCACGCGGTGCACGGTAGGCCGTGGAGTCGGCCGGAGGCGGCGGGAGGAGGTCGAGGAGACAGAGACCGGCCGCGGAGCTGCTCGCCGAGATGGCGGCGCTCCGCGGCCGGAGGCGCGGGGCCGCACCCCCCACGCCGGTCGTGCCGACCACCGGTCACCGTCACCGCGTCCCTGGGGATGCGCCCCGGCGACCGTGGTCGTGTCTCAGGTCAGGCGGTGCTCGCCGGACCGCTCCCCTCCATCGCCGCGTGGGCCGCGGCCAGTCGGGCCACCTCGATGCGCGAGGCCGAGCAGGACACGTGGTTCATCCCGACCTTGTGGCAGAGGTGGATCGAGTCCGGGTCGCCGCCGTGCTCACCGCAGATCCCTGGGACCAGGTCGGGCTTGGCCTCGCGGCCCTCGGTGACCGCCATGTCGACCAGCCGGCCGACGCCGGCGGGGTCCAGGGAACGGAACGGATCGACGGGCAGCAGCTCCTGCTCGAGCGCGGCTGGGATGTAGCTGGCCTCGACGTCGTCGCGGGAGAACCCGAAGGGCAGCTGCGTGAGGTCGTTCGTGCCGAAGGAGAACGCGTCGACGTGCGGCGCCAGCTCCTTGGCCCGCAGCGCGGCGCGTGGCGTCTCGATCATGGTCGCCGTGGGGTAGTGCACGTCCACGCCGGACTCGTCGATGACCTCCTTGGCGGTGGCGTGGATCAGATCGATCCCCCACTTCAGCTCCTGGGAGGGCGCCGTCAGCGGCAGCATGATCTCCGGCCGGGGGTCCCCGCCAGCCTGCTTGCGGGCCACCGCGGCGCCGATGATCGCACGGACCTGCGCCGCGTACACGTTCGGACGCAGGATGCCCAGCCGGATCCCGCGGACCCCGAGCATCGGGTTGTGCTCGTGGTGGAACTCCGCGGCCTCGAGCAGCTTCTGCTCATCGGCGTCGAGCCCTTCCGACGCCTCCTTGAGCCGGAGCTCGAGCGGATCGGGCAGGAACTCGTGCAGCGGCGGGTCGAGCAGGCGGATCACGACCGTCTTGCCGTCCATGACCTCGAGCACCCCCTCGAAGTCCTCCTTCTGCTGGGCCTCGAGCGGCTCGAGGGCGGCGAGTTCCTCCTCCTCGGTCTTGGACAGGATCATCTGACGGATCAGCGGCAGCCGGTCACCCAGGAACTGGTGCTCGGTCCGGCACAGCCCGATGCCCTCGGCACCCGCTTCGAGCGCCCGACGGGCGTCCTCGGGCGTGTCGGCGTTGGCCCAGACGTGCAGCGTCCGCTGCTTGTCGGCGTAGATCAGCAACTTGGCGACGTTGGGGTCGTCCTCGGGGATCTCGAGCTCCACCTCGCCGATCACGACCTGACCGGTCGTGCCGTCGATCGAGATGACGTCGTCGGCGTTGATCACGGTGCCGTTGACGGTGACGGTGCCGGCCTTGGCGTCGATCTTCAGCTCGTTGGCGCCGCAGACCGCGGGCTTGCCGAGACCACGGGCGACCACGGCGGCGTGGCTGACCAGCCCGCCGCGGGCGGTGAGCATCCCGGCCGAAGCGACCATGCCCTCGAGATCCTCCGGGGAGGTCTCGGGACGGACCAGGACCACTGACTCACCGGCCTCGCCGCGCTCCTTGGCCTCCTTCGAGGTGAGCACGACCTTGCCGACGGCGGCACCGGGCGAGGCGGCCAGGCCGGTGGTGATCGGCTCCGGGGCGTCCGGGCCGAAGCGCGGGTGGAGCATCGCCTCGAGCTGTTTGGTGGTGACGCGCTTGAGCGCTTCCACCTCGTCGATCAGGCCCTCGTCGACCATCTCGACCGCCATGCGCAGCGCCGCGGCGGCGGAGCGCTTCCCGATGCGCGTCTGGAGCATCCAGAGCTTGTCGTTCTCGATCGTGAACTCGACGTCGCACATGTCGCGGTAGTGCTGCTCGAGGGTGTTGAGGGTCTCCTCGAGCTCTTCCTGAGCGTTCGGGAAGCTGTCCCCGAGCGCCGACAGCGGCTCGACGGCCCGGGTGCCGGCGACCACGTCCTCACCCTGGGCGCCGATCAGGAAGTCGCCGTAGTGGACGTTCTCACCGGTCGCGGGGTCGCGCGTGAACGCGACGCCGGTGGCCGAGCGGTCACCGAGGTTGCCGAACACCATCATCTGCACGTTGACCGCGGTGCCGAGGTCGTCCGGGATGCCCTCGATGCGGCGGTAGGCCTTGGCGCGGTCGCCGTCCCAGGAGCGGAACACCGCTTCGATGCCCAGGCGCAGCTGGTCGCGGGGGTCCTCCGGGAGTTCCTTGCCCGCGGCGGCGATCGCCTGGCGGTGCTTGGCGACCACCTCGGCGAGCTGTTCCACGGTCAGGTCCCGCTCGCTGGCCCCGCCAGCGGCCTCGTTGGCCTGCTCGACGTTGTCGTCGAACAGTTCGCCGTCGACGCCGAGCACCACCTTCCCGAACATCTCCAGGAACCGTCGGGCGGCGTCCTGCGCGAACCACTCGTCGCCCATGGCCGCCAGACCAGGAGCGGTCTCGGGCATGGCGCCGAGGTTGAGGACGGTGTCCATCATGCCGGGCATGGAGAACACCGCACCGGACCGCACGGACAGCAGCAACGGCGACTCCGGGTCACCGAGCTTGCGGCCGACCTGGGCCTCGAGGTCGGCGAGCGCCTCGTCCACCTGATCGAACAGGCCCTCGGGTGAGCCACCCTCGGCCATGTAGCGACGACAGGCGTCGGTCGTGACGATGAACCCGGGGGGCACGGGGAGCCCTATACGGGTCATCTCGGCGAGGTTCGCGCCCTTGCCCCCCAGCAGGGACTTCTGGTCGGCGCTGCCCTCGCTGAAGGGCACAACGAAACTCTCAGTGGTCATCATCGTCCTCGGGTGCGGTGTGCGGTCGGAGGTCAGGTCACGGCTGGACCCGTCCGGCCTACGGCTGGACCGGGCCACAGTCGACACCACCTAGCCAAGCGCAGGCAGGGCACCACGTCCACGGCGGTTGGGACCATCGGCACGGTCGAGGACGATCTCGCGGCCGGCCGATGGCGGGGGACCCACCCCACCGCGGACCCGGATCAGGCGAACCGCACCAGCCCGTAGCGCTTCTTGCCCGCGCGGAGCACAGCGGTGGACTCGCTGGCCAGATCGGCCGGTCCCAGCCGGTACTGGGGGTCGTCGATCCGGGCGTTGTTCAGCCGTACCGCCCCCTGCTGCACCAACCTGCGGGCTTCTGCGTTGCCCTTGGTCAGGCCCACCGCGGTCATCGCCTCGAGGAGGCCCACCCCCTCGCCGTCGAGCCGGACACGTTCCAGGGTGACGCTGGGGGCCTCCTCGAACGCGGCGGTCAGCACCTCGTCGCTGAGGTCCGAGAAGGGCGCGTCGCCGAACAGCACCGCCGTGGCGCCCTCAGCCGCGAGGACCCCGGCGTCGCCGTGGATGATCCGGGTGGCCTCCCGAGCGAGCTCACGGTGCGCCACGCGCGCACTCGGGTCGCGCTCGAGCTCACGGCCGAGCTCATCGATGGTGTCGAGCTCGAGGAAGGTGAACAGCTTCAGGAAGCGCACGACGTCCGCATCGGCGGCGTTGACCCAGTACTGGTAGTAGGCGTAGGGGCTCGTGAGCTCCGCGTCCAGCCAGATCGCGTTGCCCGCGGACTTGCCGAACTTGGACCCGTCGGCGGTGGTGAGCAGCGGCCACACCAGGCCGTAGGCCTGACCGCCACCTCGCCGGCGGATCAGGTCGATCCCGGCGACGATGTTGCCCCACTGGTCCGAGCCACCACCCTGCAGCACGCAGCCGTAGTGTTCGTGGAGGTGGGCGAAGTCGAAGGCCTGCAGGAGCTGGTAGCTGAACTCAGCGTAGGTGAGGCCCTGCTCACGTTCGTCCAGGCGGCGGCGCACCGACTCCCGCGCGATCATCTGGTTCACCGAGGCGTACACGCCCACCTCCCGCAGGAAGTCGAGCACCCCGACCGGTGCCGTCCAGTCGTGGTTGTCGACCAGCAGGCCACCGGAGCCCGCCTCGGAGCCCTCGGGGTCGCCCGACAGGTCGAGGACCAGTCCCAGCTGGTGCCGGATACCGGCGAGGTGACGGTCGATCGTGGCCTCGTCGAAGACCTCACGCTCGGTGTCGCGACCGGACGGATCCCCGATCCGCCCGGTGGCCCCACCGGCCAGCGCGATCGGCCGATGTCCGTGACGTTGGAGCCAGGCCATGGCCATCATCCCGACGAGGTTGCCGGCGTGCAGCGACGGCGCGGTCGGGTCGAAGCCGACGTAGTAGGTGACCGGCCCCGCAGCCAGCGCGGCGGCCAGGCCCGCCTCGTCCGTCACGTCCTGGACGAACCCGCGGGCACGCAGCACGTCCAACGCACCGGTGGTGACGGGTGCGGGGTGCTGTGGGGGCGACGGCGAGGTGGTCATGGGGCTGACGCTACCTCGACGTCGCGGTCAGCCCCAGGCGGGAAGGGTGGCGCGGGTCTCCGCCGGAGGGGTCACCGCCGGGACCTGGCGGGCGGGCATCCACTCGGGCATGCCGTCCGCCCACACGTAGGTGTCGGGCCCGACGGTCCCGTCGAGCACCCGAGCACGGATGTCGGCCAAAGGCAGCGGCCCGCGCTGCTCCGCACCCTCGAGGTGGTACCAGCGGGCGGGTTCGGGCTGGGATGTGCCGTGGTCGTCCACGTGGCTCTCCACTGTTCACGGGGAACGTTGCCCGCACGGTAGCGCTCCCCGCGTCGTGCCGGGAGCTCCCACCCCCGATCGATGGTCGCGCCCGCGCCGGTCGGACCGCCGGGGGGTACGGTCGAGGGGTCGCCGATGTGGCCGGGGGTGTGATGTCCGAGTCCGACCGCACGAGGTGCCGCTGTGCCGTGCTCAACGTGATGAGCGGCGAGGTGGCCAGCGAGTACCTGCGCTACCACCTCGAGGTCGAGCGCACCGACGGCATGGGCCGCAAGGTCCACCGGTGCGAGGAGAGCGGCATCAGCTGGGTCGAGGAGCGCCGATCGTCGGGCTATGGCGGCGACGTCACCGTGCTCCGCCGGCTCGTCGACTGACGGACGGCGACACCGACCGGCGGCGGGTCAGCGGTCGTCCTCCAGTGCCAGGCGGATCCTCCGGAAGCCTCTGCCCTTGGACTCGACCTTGGCGATGCGCACCCGGCCGACCTCCAGCGTCGAGGCCACGTGGGTCCCCCCGTCGGCCTGGCGGTCCAGCCCGACGATGTCGACGACGCGCACCTCGGTCAGCGACGCCGGTAGCAGCGAGATCTTCGTGCGGATCAGGGAGGGATCCTCGTCCGCCACCTCACGGGGCAGGAAGGCGATCTCCACGGGCCGCGCCGCCGCCAACTGGGCGTTGAGCTCGGTCTCCAACGGCTCCTTGTCCTCCGGGTCCCAGTCGGGGAGCTCGAAGTCCAGCCGCCCGACACCCGGCTCCATGTTCCCACCGGTGACCGGGCTCGCGAACCGCTCCCATACCACGCCGCAGAGCGCGTGCATCGCGGTGTGGGTCCGCATCAGGCGGTACCGCCGCTCCCAGTCCACCTCTGCGCGCACGGGCGTGCCGGTCCCGGGGCGCCCACCCTCGAGCCAGTGCCACACACCCCGCCCGTCGGCAGCGACCCGGGTCACGGCGAGACGGTCCTCGCCGAGCAGCAGCTCGCCGATGTCGTGGGGTTGGCCACCCCCGCCGGGGTAGAACACGGTCCGGTCGAGCAGGACCCGGCCGTCGTCGGGATCGATGTCCACGACGGTCGCATCGACGGCCTGGGCGTACTGGTCCGTTGAGTAGAGACGGTCGGTCACGGCGAGCTCCGATCGGTGCCGGGACCCACCCTACGTCCCCGGGCCGTGGGAGCGCGTAGCCTGGCGACCATGCGCTGCCCCCGCTGCTTCGACGACTACGAGCCCGGCGTGACCGTGTGCGCCTCCTGCCGGCTGGAACTGGTCCCCGCCGACCAGCTGGAGACCGAGGACGGCGCTCCCCCCACGCCCGCCCCGGCCCGTCCCGATCCCGAGGCCATGACGACCCAGCACCTCGGGCGCTTCCATCCGACGATGGCCGCTGCGGTGCTGGATCTGCTCGAGGGACGCGGCATCGAGGCCGAGGTCACCACCCACGACGACCACACCGGGCTGGCGGTCGCCGGGAGGTGGCGTGACGACGTCCGCGCCGAGCTGGTGCTGCGCTGGGACGAGCTGCTCGAGTCGCTCGACCCCGACGAGGCCCCCGGGGTCCTCGCGACCGGCGGGCACGCCGCCGGCTGGTTCGACGCCCCACTCGGGGGCTACATCGACCGCGACGGCAAGCTGGTCGTCGACGGTCCGAGCGAGGACGACGCCGACGGCAACCGCACCCTGGGGCCCGCCATGATCGCCGGTGGTGCGATCCTTGCCGTCAGCGGGTGGCAGGTCGTCGAGCTGCCGGCGCTGGTGCTCGTGGGCATCGGGTTGATCGTGCTGGGGCTGTTCCTGCCCCGCTGACCGGTTCAGCCGACCGCGGTCCCCCGGGCGAGCTGCCGGTAGGACTCCAGCAGGTGGTGCCAGTGGCAGGCGGTGCAGACCTCGACGACGTAGACGGTCAGGTCACCGTGCCGCTCGGCGTGCTGCGCCAGCGCCTCCCGCGGCACCGCCCGACCGGAGCTGGTCCGGGCTCCCTTCCCCTCGAAGACGTACACGACGTGCCGGAGCTCGGGGCGGCGGCACAGCGGGCAGGGCTCGCCGGCCTGGCTGCCGATGTGCACTCCGGCCCGGACCAGGTCGGGGTGGGCGTCGCGCACGTCGCCGAGCCCGCGGGTGCCCTCGGTGACCTCCCGCAGCAACGCACGGCGCTGCAGGCGGTAGTCCATCCGACGTTCGCGCATGGCGACGGTGCCTCCGGGACCGGGCGATCGGCTCGCCATCCCCACCACGGGGACCTGCACAGGCTACGGACCCCCGTCGTGAAGCGCAGCCCCCGCGTCGCACCCCGTCGCCGTCCGGAGGTGGTCGGTGAGTACGGTCACCCGGCCCGCGCCATCGTCCACGACCACCGGAGCCGAGCATGAGCGACGCCAGCCACCGTCCACCGGCGACCGAACGGGAGGAACTGGTGGAGCTGCTGCACGGTCACGAGGTCGCCGACCCCTACCGGTGGCTGGAGGCACCGGCCCACGACGAACGGGTGGCCGCCTTCATCGACGCCCAGGACACGGTGACGCGGGCCGAGTTGGCGTCGCTGCCCACCCGGGACGCCTTCGCCGACCGGCTGCACGAGCTGTGGAACCACCCCCG
>PWEU01000009.1 GCA_003554005.1 Nitriliruptoraceae bacterium | reverse complement strand
GCAGCCGCGGCGGCGGGAACTCCAGCGCCGCGCAGCGTTCCGCGACGGTCTCCAGCACCGCCTTGCCGTAGCGGTGTACCTCGACGGGGTGGTCCTCGTGGGTATAGCGGATGCCCATCCCCCCACCGAGGTTGAGCTCCGACAGGGTCACCCCGTGCTCGTCCCGCCACCGGGCCAGCAGGTCGAGGGTCACCTCGGCGTTGGCCATGAAGGGGTCGGTCCCGAAGATCTGGGAGCCGATGTGGGCGTGGATGCCGACCACCTCGACGTGGTCGAGCTCCAGCGCCCGGGCGAAGGCACGGTCGGCGAGCCCCAGCGACAGGGTGAACCCGAACTTGGCGTCGTCGTGGCCGGTCCGCACGTACTCGTGGGTGTGGGCGTCGATGCCGGGGGTGATCCGCAACCACACCGCCGCGGTGGTGCCCCGGGCACCGGCGAGCCGTTCGAGCCGCTCGAGCTCCTCGAAGGAGTCGACGACGATCCGTCCGACCCCGACCTCGAGCGCCTGGTCCAGTTCGGCCTCGGACTTGTTGTTGCCGTGCAGGATGATCCGGGCGGGGTCGACCCCGGCGACCAGGGCGGTGTAGAGCTCCCCGCCCGAGGCCACGTCGATCTTCAGCCCCTCCTGGTCGGCCAGCTGGAGGATCCCGATCGCGCACCACGCCTTCGAGGCGTAGGTCACCTCCACGCCGGGGAAGCCGGTGACGTAGGTCCGGCACCGGGCGCGCACGTCCTCCTCGTCGACGACCCACAGCGGCGTGCCGTGCTCGGCGGCCAGGTCCGGCAGCGCGACACCGCCGATCGTCAGCGCCCCACGCTGGTCACGGGCCGCGGTCAGCGGCCAGGGTCCGGTGGTCATCGTCACATCCTCTCCGGCGCCGAGACGCGCAGCAGGGCCAGCGCATTGGCGAGCACCTGCTTGGCCGCGACGGCGAGGTGGTAGCGGGCCCGACCGAGCGCCGGGTCCTCGGCGACCTCGGCGCCGGGGGCGTCGGCGTCCCCGCTGGCGGGGGCCAGGATCCGGCACTCGGTGTAGAAGCGGTGGAAGGTCCCGGCCAGCTCCTCGGCGTAGCGGGCGAGCCGCTGGGTGGCGCGCAGCTCCGCGGCCTCGGCGACCACCAGGGGCAGCCCGGCCATCGCGGTCAACAGCGCCAGCTCCGCGGGGTGGGTCAGCAGGCTGAGGTCCGCATCGTCGCCCTCACCCGGGTCGAAGCCACGCTCGTCGGCGTTGCGCAGCACCGAGGCGATACGCGCGTGGGCGTACTGGACGTAGTAGACGGGGTTCTCCATCGACTGCGCCGCGACCACCGCCAGGTCGAAGTCGACGGTGGTGTCCAGACCCTGGCGCAGGAAGGGGTAGCGCACGACGTCGCTGCCGACCTCCTCGAGCACCTCGTCGAGGTCGATGGTCTCCCCGGCGCGCTTGGACATCCGCACCGGCTCGCCCCCGCGTAGCAGGTTGACCAGCTGCCCGATGCGGATCTCCACCCGTTCGGGCGGGACGCCGAGGCAGGCCGCGGCGGCCTTCAAGCGGTCGACGTAGCCGTGGTGGTCGGCGCCGAGGAGGTAGTAGAGCTGGTCCGCGCGCGACCACTTGTCCCTGAGGTAGGCGCAGTCGGCGGCGAAGTAGGTCGGGCGCCCATCGGAGCGCCGCAGCACCCGGTCCTTGTCGTCGCCGTGCGCGGCGGTCCTGAGGAACAGTGCCCCGTCGGCGGTGTAGGCCTCGCCCCGCTCGGTCAGCTCCGCGATGGTCGCCTCGATCGCCCCGGTCTCGTGCAGGCCCTCCCGCTCGGAGAACCACACGTCGAAGTCGACCCCCATGGCGTGCAGGCCGTCCTGGATGTGCTGGCGCATCGCCTCGACGCCCAGCACCCCGACCCGGGCGGCACGCCCGGCCTCACCGTCGTCCTCGGGCTGCACCGCGAACAGCGCGTCGCCGTGGGTCGCCCGCAACTGCTCGGCCACCTCGACGATGGCATGGCCGCGGTAGTGCTCCTCGGTCAGCTCACCCCCCGTGGCCACCAGCACCAGCGACTCACCGAACAGGCGGATCTGCTCGCCGGCGTCGTTGACGTAGTACTCGCGGGTGACCTGGTGGCCCGTCGCGTGCAGCAGTTCGGCGATCGCATCGCCGGTGGCGGCCCACCGGCCGGCACCGACGTGCAGGGGCCCCGTGGGGTTGGCGGAGACGAACTCCACGTTGACGTGACGGCGCTCGGAGGCCGGGACCTGACTGTGGCCGTACCGCGCGCCCTCGGCCAGCACCCGCCGGACGAGGTCCTCGTGGTAGCGGTGGGCGAAACGCAGGTTCACGAACCCCGGGCCGGCGATCGACACCTCCGAGACCACCTCGGGGACATCGAGGTGGTCGACCACCAGCTGGGCGATGTCGCGGGGGCTGCGCCGCGCGGGCTTGGCGAGCCGGAGCGCGACGGTGGTCGCCCAATCCCCGTGGTCGGCCTGCTTCGGCTTCTCGAGGTCCGGATCCGCCTCGGGCAGCCCGGCGGCGACCAGGGCGGCGCGCAGACGGGCGTCGAGGTCGGCCAGGACGGGGTCGATCAGGGGGGTGCGGGCCATACGGCGTCGTCCATGTCGGGGGGAGCAGGGGTCGGAGCGGAGCGGGCCACGGGGGCGGGCGGCGGACCGGCGTCGCGCCGCGGAGCGTACGCGCCCGGCGATGGAGCTCGGCGCCCGAGGGCGGGGCCCCGGACGGCCGTGGTACCGTCCCGTGCTGCGGTCAGCGACCGCGGTCTGCCCCCGTAGCTCAGTGGATAGAGCACCGGCCTCCGGAGCCGGAAGCGTAGGTTCGATTCCTACCGGGGGTGCTCCATCCGTCGGCGCCGACGTCGGATCACCCACCAGACGAGCGCGCCCAGCAGCAGCAGACCGACCGCGCCCCACACCCCGATCGGGGAGCGCCACCGGGTCGGCGGCGGCGCCGCGGCCTCGGCCCCGGTCGCCGGCAGGGTCAGCTCCACCACCAACCCGGCGTGGTCGGTCGGCAGGCAACGGGTCTCGGTGGGCACGCGCTCCAGCACCCCGGCGGCCACCAGCGCCTCGGCTGCCGCGCGGGCGGTGGCGACCTGGGTCGGAGCGTCGCAGGCCCACAGCTGGTCACCGTCGGGCCAGCGGTTGCCGATGAGCCGCGCGTCCACCACCTCGATGCCCCCACGGGTCAGCACATAGTCGAGCCGATCGGTGAAGCCGGAGGGGTTGCCCATCGCCAGCGCGGCCTCGAGCCGGAGCGGCTCGGGGCCGGCGAGCTCCGCGCTGGAACCCCAGGTCAGGTTCGCGCCGTCCAGCGGGTCGGGGCCGGCCTCCTCGAAGCCACCCTGCCGCAGCGTCCAGTAGGCGTTGCAGCCGGCCAGCGCGGTCTCGAGCGTCGGATCGGTGATCTGTGCGGGACAGACGTCGCTGGCCTGGGGCTGCAGCGCCGGGTTCAGCTCGCCGGGTCCACGGGGGTCCCGGGGATCGGCGTTGAGGTCGCCGAGGAGCACCACCGGCGTGGTGGTGTCGGCAAGGTCGTCGAGGAGCTGGCGGGCCTGCCGGACGGAGTGGGGTACCTCGTCGGGGTCCCACAGCGACTCGAGGTGGGTGGTGACGAACCGGACGGTGCCGCTGTCGAAGGCGACGTCGGCCCAGGCGAACCCGCGGTCGATCACGAGCACCGTCGGCACGACGGCGTACCGGTCGCTGAAGTCCCGGCCGCCGGCCGCGACGACCCGCTCGGCCAGGTCCTCACGGACCAGCAGGGCGTCGGCCAGATCGAACCCGCAGGTGGCGGTGGACCTGCCGAAGCGTGGTTCGAAGGTCACCGGGTCCTCCACCCGTGACAGGAAGGGCAGCGCCGGGATCCGGTAGCCGTCCTCGAGGGCCAGGTCCCCGTCGGCGCTCGCGATCACGTAGGGCACCCCGGCCGCGCGCGTCGCCTCGAGGAACCCGGCGGTGAAGTCGAACACGGTCTCGAGCCGACCGAGGTTGCCCCCGCGGCAGCGCCACCGGGTGGCCTCCTGGAGCCCGATGACCGCGGGCCGTTCGCGGACCACCTCGGCAGCCAGCAGCTCCATCCGGACATCGAAGTCGGTGGCCGCGACCTGCTCCCACATGAACTGGGCCGCCGCCGGCATGTCGGGGAGCAGGTCCAGCGCGATGGCGACGTCCGCGCCGAGGTAGAGGTTGCGCGCCATGACGGTCACGGTCTCCCCGGCGGGCACCTGCTCCTCGGGGTCCGCGTCCTCCTGGGCGCTCGCGCCGACCGCGACCAGGGCGACCAGCAGCCCGCCGAGCACTGCCACGAGCAGCACGGCGCGGACGATCGCGTCGGGACCGCTCCTGCTGCGCGCTGCTGCCGTCGGCACGTCGTGTCACCTTCCCGATCGGGTCGCTGGTCGACCCGGTGCCTGGAGCCAAGCACACCGCACGGATCCCCCGGCTCACGACCATCCCGCGTCGACGGTGCCCCTACCCTGCCGCCGACCGCCCGGACCACCGAGGCCTGGAGACCACCGTGGCGCAGATCGACGTGACCGACCCCTCGATCTACGCGCGCACGATCGGGATCGAGCGCGACCCCCTGGAGCTCCCACGCCGCCACCTCGACGACCGCGGGCGCGAGGTCGCACCGGACCTGATCGCCCTGATGGGCGACACCCCGCTGGTGGCGCTGGACCGGTTGTCCGCCGACGTGGCCCCCACGATCATCGCCAAGCTCGAGATGCTGAACCCCGGCGGGTCGGTCAAGGACCGGATCGGGATCTCCATGATCGAGGCGGCCGAGGCCGCTGGCGAGCTCCGGCCCGGCGGCACCATCGTGGAGCCGACCTCGGGCAACACCGGTGTCGGGCTCGCGATCGTCGCCGCCCGCAAGGGCTACCGCTGCGTGTTCGTCGTGCCGGACAAGGTCAGCCGCGACAAGATCGCCCTGCTGCGGGCCTACGGCGCCGAGGTGGTGGTCTGCCCGACCGCCGTCGCGCCCGACGACCCGCGCTCCTACTACTCGGTGTCCGACCGACTGGCCGCCCAGCCCGGTGCCTTCAAGCCGAACCAGTACTTCAACCAGGCCAACCCGCAGACCCACGTGTTCTCGACCGCTCCGGAGATCTGGCGTCAGACCGACGGGCAGATCGACGCCTTCGTGGTCGGCGTCGGGACCGGCGGCACGACCTCCGGGGTGGGGCGTTACCTCAAGGAGCGCAAGCCCTCGGTGACGATCGTCGGCGCCGACCCGGAGGGCTCGCTGTACTCCGGCGACACGGTCCGCCCCTACCTCGTGGAGGGCATCGGCGAGGACTTCTGGCCCGAGACCTTCGATCCGTCGCTGGTGGACGTGTGGGAGCGGGTCTCGGATGCGGAGTCCTTCGCGATGGCGCGGCGCTGCGCCCGGGAGGAGGGGATCCTGGTCGGCGGCTCCTGCGGTACCGCGCTGGTGGCGGCCCACCGCTACGCCGCCACCCAGCCCGCCGACGCGACGATCGTGGTGCTGCTGCCCGACTCCGGGCGGGGCTATCTGTCGAAGTTCTACGACGACACGTGGATGGCCGAGCACGGGCTGCTCGAGCACACGGCCGGCGCGGGCTCGATCGCCGACGTGCTCGGCGCCAAGTCCGACGAGCTGCCGCCCATGGTCCCCCTGCACCCGGGCGAGGACGTGGCCGCGGCGATCGGCCTGCTGAAGGAGTTCGGTGTCTCCCAGATGCCGGTCTTCCGCGACGGCGTGCACGACGACGCCGTCAGCGACGACATCATCGGTTCGGTCCGCGAGAACGCGCTGCTCGATGCCGCGCTGCGGGACGCCGAGGTGATGCGACGCCCCATCGTCGAGGTGCTGCAGCCACCGCTGCCGGTGCTCGGCGTCGACGAGTCCGTCGACCACGCGCTCGGCCAGCTGGCATCCGGCGCGCCCGCGGTGATGGTCCACGACGACGGCCACATGATCGGCAGCGTCACCCAGGCCGACGTCCTGTCCTTCCTGGCCTCGCGAGGTGCCCGATGAGCCACGACCCCCACGACGACGGGTTCGCCACCCGCGCGATCCACGCCGGCCAGGACCCGGAGCCGGTGACCGGGGCCGTGACGGTGCCGATCTTCCAGACCTCCACCTTCGCCCAACCCAAGGTCGGGGAGCACACCGGCTACGAGTACGCCCGGACCGGCAACCCGACCCGGACGGCGCTGGAGACCTGTCTGGCGGCGCTGGAGGGTGCCGACCGCGCGATCGCCTTCGCCTCGGGGCTGGCCGCCGAGGACGCGGTGTTCCGGCTGCTGTC
>PWEU01000048.1 GCA_003554005.1 Nitriliruptoraceae bacterium | reverse complement strand
TCCGGGCGCCATCTGGCACCTGCTGGGTCAGCAGGACCGCCGCGACGAGCAGGGGGACGGTCGGGGACAAGGACACCTGCGAGCTGCCGCCACCGAGTCCGGCCAGCACCGTCAGTGCCACCTCGAAGCTGGGGGCACGGAAGAACACCCAGGCCAGGCAGACGAGGTGGAAGGTCACCGCCCACGCCGTGACCGGATGCAGCGGTCGGACGGCGCCCGCGGGTGGCACCAGGTGTGCGGCGCCGTCGGTGCGGGGTTCGCGACCGTGACGCCCCCGGGCCGGGCCCGTCGTCCCCGCGGCCTCGGCGGCGGCGATGCTGGCCCGCCGCCGCCGCTCGATCACCAGCCCGACGCCATGGATGCCGCCCCACACCACGAAGGTCCACGCCGCCCCGTGCCACAAGCCGCCGAGCAGCATCGTGATGAGCAGGTTGCGCTCCGTCCGCCGCTGCCCGTGGGCGTTGCCCCCGAGCGGGATGTAGAGGTAGTCGCGCAGCCACCGGGAGAGGGGCATGTGCCAGCGACGCCAGAACTCCTGCAACGAGCGCGCGGCGTAGGGGCGGTCGAAGTTGCGGGGGAACTCGAAGCCCAGCAGCAGGGCCACACCGATCGCGATGCTCGTGTAGCCCGCGAAGTCGGCGTAGATCTGGACGGCGTAGGCGTAGATGCCGAGCAGGGTCTGCCCGCCCCCGTACTGGCCCGGCGTCGCGAACAGCGGGTCGACGAGCTCGGTGGCCAGATGGCTGGCGACCACCACCTTCAGCACCAGCCCGATCCCGATCAGCCGCAGGGCTCGCCCGACGGGCACGCCGCGGGGATCGGGCCCGACCGCCAGTTGGGGCAGGAACTCGTTCGCGCGGACGATCGGGCCGGCGACCAGCTGCGGGAAGAAGGCGAGGTAGACGGCGATGTCCAGTAGGTGGGTCGGCCGGATCGTGCGGCGGTGGACGTCGACCACGTAGCTGATGGCTTGGAAGGTGAAGAACGAGATCCCGACCGGTAGCACGAGCTCCGGGTAGGGCAGGTCGACGTGGATGCCGAGCAGGCGCAGCAGCCCGTCGGCAGAGCCGGTCAGGAACCCGGCGTACTTCCACCACGCCAGGAGACCGAGGTTGCCGATCAGCGCACCGATCAGCCAACGGTCACGGGCGGCCCGATCCCTGGCGAGGTGGATCCCCATCGCGGCGATCTCGTTACCGACGGTCGAGACCATCAGCAGCGGGACGAAGCGCCAGTCCCAGGCGCCGTAGAACACGTAGCTGGCCAGGACGAGGAACAGCTTCCAGCGCCAGGCCTCGACGGCCGCACGCCCCGGGCGGGGCGCCAGCGCCCAGGCGATCGGGAGCACGACCGCCAGGAACAGCGCGAAGCGCACCGTCGGGAACAGCACGTGGATCTCTCAGGTCGGGAGCCCGTCGCCAGCCGACGACGCATCGGAGGCCGGCAGGATATGGACGGAC
Source organism: Nitriliruptoraceae bacterium (assembly GCA_003554005.1). Classification (GTDB taxonomy): domain Bacteria; phylum Actinomycetota; class Nitriliruptoria; order Nitriliruptorales; family Nitriliruptoraceae; genus T1Sed10-7. The sequence continues at coordinate 4,809 of PWEU01000048.1, read as the reverse complement.
GTCCACAGATCCTCGGAACCTCGACCGTCAGCTGAGCTCGAACGTCGCGACCCCGCCGAGCCGCTTCAGGTGAGGTGGGCGGTCAGGACGGAGATGTCGTCCTCCAGGCCCGCCATGACCTCCTCGGCCGCCGTGCCGCGCAGGCGCCGCTTGGTGCCGGCGTAGGCGCGTGCCGGCAGCGTGGCCAGCGCCTCCACTCGCTCACGGGCCAGGGTGACGGTGGTGTCCTGGTCGGGCGAGAGCACGTCAGCGAAGCCCGCAGCCACGGCCGTCGCGGCGTCGACGCGTTCCCCGGGGATCAGCAGGTCCTCGAGCCGGTCGGCCGGCAGGTTGGCTCGCGCCAGCGCGATGCCGAAGTCCGGGACCTCCAGCCCGACACGGGTCTCCGTCAGGCCCCAGAAGCCACCCTCGGTCGCCACGGCGTGGTCGCAGGCCATGCCCAGCATCGACCCGGCCGCGATGGCGTGTCCGGTCGCGGCGCAGACCGTGGGTCGCGGATCCGTCCACCAGCGCATCAGGCAGGTCCCGAACCCGATGAGCAGACGCTCGACGCCATCCCGGCCGTGGTCCATCATCCAGTGCAGGTCCAGGCCAGCGCTGAGGACCCCGTCGCGGCCCTGCAGCAGCACCGCCACGGCCTGCGGGTGGTCGTCCAGCGCCGCGATCAACGCCTCGAAGGTCTCGGGCTTCAGCGTGTTCTTGTCGCCGTCGTCCAGGGTGACGGTGAGGATGTCCTCGCCGTCGACCTCGCATCGCACGGACACCGTGGCCCTCCCGGTCGGTGGCTGCGGAGCCTAGGTCCGTGGACCCCTCCGACCCGCACCGGCGGAGACGCCCGCGCGGTGCCAAGCCGGGTGCGCGCGGTGTCCGCGTGCTGTCGGCGTGCTGTTCGCGTGCTGTTCGCGTGCTGTTGGTGTGCCGCCGCCGGGGGGCGGGGGTGCGGCCGTGGGGTTGGGGAGGTTGGGCTTCGGTTTCCGGGGGTGGCGGGCCCCAACCCGCCCGGGGCGGGGGTGCGGCCGTGGGGTTGGGGAGGTTGGGCTTCGGTTTCCGGGGGTGGCGGGCCCCAACCCGCCGGTGAACCCGCCCGGGGCGGGGGTACGCCAGCTCAGGCCGCGCGGAGGGCCCGGGCCAGCCCCGCCGCCAGGTCGCCCCGCGGCGCCACCTCCACCTCGGTGAGCTGCAGCCACGCCGCCAGCTCCTGAAGTTCGGCCACCAGCTCCCGGGCGACCCGCACGGCATCGACCCCATCCTCGGCGAAGGCGCCACGGACGAGCAGCCGCGCCCGCTGCCGGTCGGCCTTGAGGTCCACCCGTGCCACCAGCTGGTCGCCGAGCAGGAAGGGGAGCACGTAGTAGCCGTGCACCCGGTCCGCTTCCGGGACGTAGATCTCGATGCGGTACCGGAACCCGAACAACGCCTCCGTGCGGTCGCGATGCCACACCAGCGGGTCGAAGGGGGACACCAGCGTCCTCGCGTGGGAGGTCCGCGCGGCGATGGCCGCCGGGTCGAGGTAGACCGGGGTCGAACCCCAGCCGTTCACGACGACCTCCTCCACCTCGCGACGGGCGACCAGACGTTCCAACGCCGCCCGGGCCGGTCGGATGCGCTGCCGGTGGTGGTCGGCGAGGTGGTCCGCCGTCCCGAGGCCCTGGGCGCCCAGGGCCTGCAGGACCAACAGCTCCTGCGCACGGTCCTCGTCCGGCGGCTCGACCTCGAGGACGTTCCGAGGCAGCACCCGCTCGGTCAGGTCGTAGACGGTGATGAACCGCGCGTCGCGTTCTCGGATCGCGAGCCGGCCGGGGCGGGCGAGGTGGTCGAGAGCCACCTTGCCCCGTGGGTCGCCCCACCACGGTCCCGATCGCTGTCCCGGGTCGACGAGGTCGAGCACGCTGACCGGCCCGCGGGTCGCGACCTCGTCGTGGACACGGTCGAGGAGGTGCGGGTCCTCGGCCAGGTGCTGCTCCAGGCGACCGCCCGTGCGGGCCGCCCGGCGCCGGTGGTGCAGCCACGGCCAAACCGACATCGGCGCCAGGGACGCCACGTGCACCCAACCGTCGAACAGCTCCCCGGACCGCCACAGCCACCGGTCGCGCTGCGCCCGATCGTGGGGTCCGAGACGGGACCAGAAAGGGAGCTCGTGGGCTCGGACCAGGACGTTGACGCTGTCGAGCTGGACGACCCGGACGGCGGCCACCGCGCTCCTGAGGTGCCGGGTGTCCCGGCGCCGTGCCGGGTCGGGGCGTCCGCGAGCCAACCCGAGGGAGGTCAGGGTCAGCCGCCGGGCCCGGTCGAGGGAGAGGGTGCGCATCGGCGGCACGCTAGCCACGGTGGTCCAAGCCGTGTCTCACCTGCTCCGTACCTTGACCCATGTGAGGTCTGACGCCCACCGGCGACCGCAGGCGCCCGATGCCGGCAGCCCGGTGGTCCGCGGGCGCGAACGCCGAGAAGAGGGGAACCCATGGGCACGCTCGAGGTGGTGCTCGTCGTGGTCGCGACCGCGGCGGTCGCCGGCGTCGTGGCAGCGTTGGTCGTCGCTCGATGGTCGTCGCCGGGTGGCCGGGCCGGGGAACCGGAGCCCTCAGGCGGCGGCGCGGTCGGCGCGGAGCTGCAACGGGCCGTGGACACGCTGGTGGCGGTGGCGGGGGAGCAGCTCGATGCACGGACCAGGACCGGCGCGGCCCACCTCGAAGCCCGCAAGGAACTGATCGACGCGGAGCTCGAACGGCTGCGTGCGACCCTGGCTGAGCTCGCGGGGCACGTCCAGCGGGCCGAGTCGGAGCGGGCCGGCCAGTTCGGACAGGTCTCGGCCCAGCTGGCCGGGGTGGCACGCTCCCACGCGGAGCTCGGTCGCACCACCGCCCCCCTGACGCAGGCGCTGACCAACGCCCAGGCCCGCGGGCAGTGGGGCGAGCGGATGGCGGCCGACGTGCTGCGGGCCGCCGGGTTCGTCGAGGGGGTCAACTACCGCACGCAGGTCACCACGCGCACCGGCAGCCGTCCCGACGTCACCTTCCTGCTGCCGGGTGACCGGGTGGTCCACATGGACGTGAAGTTCCCGCTCGCCGGCTACCTCGAGCTGCTCGATGCCGACGCCGAGGTGGAGCGCGACCGGGCCCGCGACGGCTTCCTCAAGACCGCCCGGGCCCGGGTCAAGGAGCTCGCCCAGCGGGGCTACATCGACGAGCATGACGGCACGCTGGACGTGGTCCTGCTGTTCATCCCCAACGAACAGGTCTACGCCTTCCTCCACGAGCACGACCCCACCCTGCTCGACGACGCGCTGGGGCAGCGGGTGGTGCTGTGCTCACCGTCGACCCTGTTCGCCGTGCTCGCCGTGCTCCGTCAAGCGGTCGACGCGTTCGCGCTGGAGCGTGCCTCCGGCGAGATCCTGGAGTTGCTCGCCGGCTTCGCCGACCAGTGGGGACGCTTCACCGACCAGCTCGACAAGGTCGGCCGCGGTCTCGACTCCGCCCAGCGCGCCTACGAGGCGCTGGCCGGCACCCGGCGCTCCCAGCTCGAGCGGCAGCTCGACCGGGTGGAGGAGCTCCGCTCACAGCGGGGCGTGGAGGCGGTCGTCGCCGACGATCAGCGCGCCCGTCTGGTGCCGCTCGATCCTGACGCCCATGGCGGCGCCGAGGAGCCGGTGGACGCATCCACAGCGGCGGATGCGCCGAATGTGAGCGGGTCGTCAGGTGTCGGGGAGGGCCGCGGCTAGCCTGCGCGGTCGATCGTCCGGTCTGACGTCCTGTGCTGTCCGGACCCCATCATCCCCGAATGGCGCGCCCGCTCCCGGCGCGCGAGGAGCCCGACATGAGCGTGCAGATCGGCGACGAAGCGCCCGACTTCGAGCTGAAGGACCAGACCAACCAGCCCGTCCGTCTCTCGGACTACCGCGGGAAGAAGGCGGTGGTCGTCGTCTTCTACCCGCTGTCCTTCACCGGGGTGTGTGAGGGCGAGATGTGCCAGATCCGCGACTCGATCGAGTCCTTCCGCAACGACGAGGTCGAGACCATCGCGATCTCCTGCGACGCCCCACCGACCCACGCCCGTTGGGCACACGAGCAGGGTTTCGAGTTCCCGCTGCTGTCGGATTTCTGGCCCCACGGCGAGGTGGCGACCACCTACGGGGTCTTCGACGACCGGATCGGACTCGCTCTGCGCGGCACGTTCATCGTCGACAAGAGCGGCAAGGTGGTCTTCTCCGACCGCAACCCGATCCCCGAGGCCCGCGACCAGCAGGCCTGGAAGTCGGCGCTGAAGGAGATCGGCGCGGTCTGATCCCGGCGGGCGGTCCGGCCACGCCCCGGGTGTCCTGGGCCTGGCCGAGTCCCGGCTCGATGCGGTCCGGGCGCGGGTCGCCTCGGTTCAAGCCAGGCCCGGATCGGGCCCGAGCTGCGGCGGGCAGGTGGCCTCCAGCGACAGCGGCACGGGCCGACCATCGTCCGGGGCGGGCGTCACGCTGCGGGCGGTCAAGCGGGCCCCCTCGACATCGAACAGCGGGCCGGCGACCGGGCGGCGCGCGTCCGGCGCGTCGGGATCGACCTGGGTCCAGGTCCCCGTGTCGCGATCGAAGCCCCTGAGGACCACCAGCACCTCGAGGTGGTGCTCCACCTCGCCGACCGCCACCTCCAGCAGGTCGAACCGGTGCGGCGCCACCTCATCGGTGCCCCGACGAGCGATGACCCGCACCGGCGAGCCGTCGGCGTCGCGGCCCTCCGCCACCAGCGACACCTCGACCCCGCCCGCGGGGAGCTCCTCCAGGAACCGGCCACCGAGCAGGGCACACCTCGTGACCTCGAGGTCGATCGT
>PWEU01000226.1 GCA_003554005.1 Nitriliruptoraceae bacterium | reverse complement strand
GCGGGCCCGGAACCGGATCGTGGCGGGCCTGGCCGACCTCGTGGTCGTCGTCGAGGGAGGCCCGCGCTCCGGTGCCCTGCTCACCGCCGGTGCCGCCGCCGAGCGAGGCCGCCCGGTCCTGGCGGTGCCAGGTGACATCCGCGTCCCCGGCTCGGCGGCGCCCAACCGCCTGCTCGCCGAGGGGGTGGGGGCCTGCACGGACCCGGCCGACCTGCTGGCTGCCCTGGCATCTGACCGGGTGGCGGCCGCCGCGACCCTGCCCCAGGCCCCGGCCCGGACCCCTCGTGCGGTGACGGTGCTACCGGGCGAGGTCCACCGGGAACTGGCGGCGGCGTGGCCTCGCGCGGTGCCGGGCGACGCGGTGATCCACCGGAGCGGGTTGCCCGCCGGCACGGTGCTGGCCGCCATGACCCGGGCGCAGATCGCCGGCGAGGTGGGGGAACGAGCTGACGGGTTCGTGCTGCGACGTGCCCCGGAAGCAGACGGGAAGTGATGGACATCGTTTGACTTCCGCCACACCAGCGCTCAGGCTCACCACCAGATGCCCTCTGTGCCGGATGTGCCGACCACCGACGCCGCGATGTTCGCCGAGCTCGTCGACGAGCAGGCCGCGGCGTTGACGCCGGCGTGGCAGGAGGCCGTGGCGCTCCTGGTCGACCACGTGTCCGGTGAGCTGGGCCGGCGCGACAACACGGTCGCCGCGTACCGCCGGGATGCCGAGGATGTGGCCCGCACCTGCAGCGCGTGGGGGATCGACCGCCCGTCCCAGGTCGACGCGCTGGTCCTGCGCCGCTACCTCGCGCACCTGCACGCCGATGGCTACGCCCGCAGCACCGCGGCCCGACGGACCTCCACGTTGCGGACCTGGTTCGCTCTCCTGGCACGACGCGCGGTGACCTCGGTCGATGCCGCGGCAGGGCTCGCCACGCCGAAGCAGGGCCGGCACCTGCCCCGCGTGCTCCGGGTGGACCAGATCACGTCCCTGCTCGAGGCAGCGGACGGGACCGAGCCCATCGAGCTGCGGGATCGGGCGCTGCTCGAGCTGCTCTACGCCTCGGGCGCGCGCATCGGCGAGGTGTGCCCCCTGGCCATGGACGCCGCGGACCTCGCCCAGCAGCTGGTCCGGCTCGAGGGCAAGGGCGGCAAGCAGCGCATCGTCCCGATCGGTGACGAGGCCGTGAACGCCCTGCGGCGCTACCTCGCCGTCGGCCGGCCGCAGCTGCTGGCGGAGAGCGGGTCCGGATCGGGTGCCACGAGCCACCTCGCCGTCCCCGACGTCGTGTTCGTGACGGCCCGCGGGGCGGCGCTCGGTGTGCGCGCGGCTCGGGAGGTCGTGGCCCGCGCGGCTCGCCGTGCCGGGCTCGGTCACGTCACCCCGCACACGCTCCGCCACAGCGTCGCCACGCACCTGCTCGAGCGGGGGGCGGACCTGCGGCAGGTCCAGGAGCTGCTGGGGCACGCCTCGCTGGCCACGACCCAGCGCTACACCCACCTGTCACGCGGACAGCTCCGGGAGATCCACACCGCTGCCCATCCCCGGGCGCGGTCTACGGGCCGGCCCGCGGATGCCTCGGGTAGGGTTGGCGCGCGTGGCTAGGCTCGGCGCCGGGACGGAACGCGGAGCCGGTTCGGCAGCAACAGCGGCGAGGGGTCCGAGCGTGAGCAGCAACGCGATCACCGAACGCGAGGTGGCGCAGCTGTGGGGGGAGTACGCCAAAGGTCGCGATGCGGCGGTCCGTGAGCGGCTCATCATCCCCTACGCCCCCTTGGTGAAGTACGTGGCCGGCCGTGTCGCCGTCGGCATGCCCGCCCACGTCGAGCACTCCGATCTGGTCAGCTACGGCATCTTCGGCCTGATGGACGCGATCGAGAAGTTCGAGCCCGGTCGCGGGTTCAAGTTCGAGACCTACGCCGTCGCGCGGATCCGGGGCGCGATCATCGACGAGCTGCGCAGCGTCGACTGGGTCCCGCGGTCGGTGAGGACCAGATCCCGCAAGGTCGAAGCGGCCATGCAGGAGCTCGAGTCGACGCTCAAGCGCAGCCCGACCGAGGAGGAGCTGGCGGAGGAGCTCGGGTGGACGCTCGAGGAGCTGCAGGACACCTTGGCGCGGATGTCGATGACCTCGATCACGGCGCTGGATGAGGTGCTGGACGTCGGCGACGGCGACCGCATCACGCTGGTCGACACCCTGCAGGACCTCACGGTCTCGCTGCCGGAGGAGACGCTCGACGACTCGGAGACCAAGCGGTTGCTGCGGGCGACGCTGACCCGCCTGACCGAGCGCGAGCAGACCGTGCTCGGGCTGTACTACTTCGAGGGGATGACCCTGTCCCAGATCGGTGACGTGCTGGGTGTCACCGAGTCCCGGGTGTGCCAGATCCACACCAAGGCCGTGCTCAGCCTGCGGACCAAGCTCGGCGAGCTGATCCGCGGCTGAGGCGGGTCGCGGTCGCGGTCCAGGTCTGCCGCGCGCGCCGGCCGCTGCCGCCGAGGGGGGTGCCCCGTCGGGTGCCGACGGTCATCCACAGGGGCGCGGAACGCCGCGTCCGGGGACGCGGGCGCCGGCCCTAGGATCCGGGGCATCGGCCCCGGGGGCGGGGAGGTGCCCCGTGCCCCGCGTCATCGCTCGACCGTCTTCCCGCGACCGGCGTCGCCGGTGGTCTCGGTGGCCGCGAGGGCGGCTGCGGTGCCGTGCTGCGGCCGGCTCCGGCCCACACCGCGAGCCGTGGTGGGTCGCCGTGGTCCTCACCGTGGTCCTCGCGCTGTGGCTCGGTGCGGGCGTGGCGGTGGTTGCTCCCTCGCCGACGGCAGCCCTCGGGGCCAGCGCCAGCGCCGATCCCCACGTGCCAGGGTGGGCGCCGGACCTCGGCTACCGGGTCACCTACGCAGCACCAGCTCCGGGTCGGGTGCTGCGGGCCTTCGACCCCCCAGGCTCGGCCTTCGGTGCGGGGCACCGTGGCGTCGACCTCGAGCTGGCACCGGGCGCCCCGGTTCGTTCGGCCGGCAGCGGTCGTGTCACCTTCGCGGGTCCCGTCGCCGGCATGCGCTGGGTCAGCGTGGCCCACGTCGATGGACACCTGACGACCTACGGACCCCTGGCCGACCTGGCGGTGCGCGCCGGTGACCGGGTCGAGCGCGGCCAGCGGTTGGCGGTCCTGGCGGTGGGTGGGCACGGCTACGGTGGGCAAGACACCGGCCTGCACTGGGGGGCTCGGGATCCCACCGGTGCCTACGTCGATCCGCTCGGGCTGCTCCGTGCCGACCTACGCCGGCCGTCCCTGGTCGGCGGCGGCCGGTGGGTTGGGACGGCCCACGGGGTCACCCCCTACGACCCCTGGGAGGGGGGTCGTGTGGGGGGCCTGTTCGCGGCGGCGAGCCCCCGGGCCGACCGGCCGGGGTTCGCCGTCCCGCCGAACCCCAACCACCTCATCCTCCTGGGTGGGCTGGGCAGCAGCTCCGACTCCGAGGTGCTCGATCCCGGCCACCTCGGCTACCCACCGGACAGCGTGACCGCTTTCTCCTACGCCGGGCGTGCCGACCCACCGGGTGCCTCGGGCGACCCGCACCGTGATCAGCTGCCCTACGGACCCGAGCACACCTGGGAGGGGCCACAGCGTGCGGCGGCGCTGCTCGCCGAGCAGCTACGGGCCCAGGCTGCTCGGGAACCGGGCCGTGCTGTGGACCTGATCGGCCATTCGATGGGCGGCGTGGCCATCCTGTGGTACCTCGCCGACCACCACGATCCCTACGACCCGTCCCTGCCACCGATCGGGCACGTGGTCACGGTCGGCTCGCCTCTGAGGGGCTCGGACCTGGCCGTGGCCGGTGAGGTGCTCGGCGACGACGTGCTGTTCGGCGGCCTGGCCGACGACCTCCAACGCTCGTGGTCGGCAAGGTCACCCCGGCTGCCCCTCGATGCACCGGCCATCGGTCAGCTGGCGACCGGCAGCCGCGAGACCGCGCTGCTGACCGAGGCGTGGGAGGCCGCCCTCCAGGCGGGGGCCGCAGGTCCCTTGGCGACGGGCACGCGCGTGCTCACGATCGCCGGCAGTCGCGATCTCGTCGTCACACCGCATCGCGCCCAGCAGCCCGGGTCCGACATCGCACGCCACGGGACCTCGGGCCGGTTCGAGCAGGACGGCGAGGTGGTGGTCGCCCATCGGGTGCTGCCCGGCGGCCACAGCAGCGTGTTGGGGACCGAGGCCGTCCATGAGGTGACCTGGCGGTTCCTGGCCGGCGAGGAGGTGGTCGACAGCCCCGGGCGTGCAGGGACGGTGCTCGGCGGAGAGCTCGGTGACACCGTCGCCGTCACGTCGCGACTGCTGCATCTGTGGGGGTTGTGGCGCGGGCCGTCCCGGTGGAGCCCACCCGGCCCGGTGACCGCTCCGCCGCAGGTCGGCCGATGGTGACCACGTCGCGGCGGGCACCGGCGTCCGCGGGCTGCGCTACGCTGACTGGACGGGTCCGGCCGCGCTGGTCGGACCTGTTGCCGTGGCAGGAGCCCGATCCCGGCAGGGTCGTCCTCCCACCGCGGTGTGATCCGACGGGTGTCCCGGAGCCTTCCGTGCCTCCCCGACCCAACGTCTGAACCCATCCCACACGCCCGTCGACGGGCGGCCCCGGTGCCTCGCACGACCGCGAGGTGGGCCGCGCCCGGTGCATAGCATCCCACGCGATCGCCCGGCCCCGGAGGACACGGGCGGAGGTCCAACCGAACCCTTCAGGAGGAACCCAGTGGCCGTCACCAGCATGCGCCAGCTGCTCGAGGCAGGTGTCCCCTTCGGGCACCAGACCCGGCGCTGGAACCCCAAGATGCGTCGCTTCATCTACGGCGAGCGCGGCGGGATCTACGTCATCGACCTGCGCCAGACCGTCCAGCACATCGAGCGGGCCTACAGCTTCACCCGGGACCTGGTCGCCAAGGGCGGCACGGTGATGTTCGTCGGCACCAAGAAGCAGGCCCGGGAGACGATCGAGTACCAGGCGACCCGTGTCGGCATGCCCTACGTCACCGAGCGGTGGATGGGCGGCATGATGACCAACTTCCAGACCATCAAGGGTCGCATCGCCCGCCTGAAGGAGCTGGAGGCGATGGAAGCCTCGGGCACCTTCCAGCTGCTGCCGAAGAAGGAGGTGCTCCAGCTCGAGCGTGAGCGGGAGAAGCTCCAGACCAACCTAGGCGGCATCCGGGAGATGCAGAAGCTCCCCGACGCGGTCTGGGTCGTCGACACCGTCATCGAGGAGATCGCGGTCAAGGAGGCCAACCGGCTCAACATCCCGGTGATCGGCATCCTCGACACCAACTGCGACCCGGATGTGGTGCAGTTCCCGATCCCGGGCAACGACGATGCGATCCGTAGCTCGGCCCTGCTGACCCGCATCATCGCCGACGCGTGCGCCGACGGTCTGCTGCTGCGTGCCTCGCGCTCGCCCGACGAGGAGCTGCGTGAGCAGGCGCTGAAGGCCACCGAGTCGGCCGACAGCGGCCTCGCCGCGGCCGAGCCGAAGGCCGAGTGGGAGATCGAGCTCGAGCGCCAACAGGCGGCCGAGCAGGCCACCCGGGCCGCAGGCGAGGACGCGGCCCCCGAGCCGACCGCGCCACCGGCCGAGCCGACCGCGCCACCGGCCGAGCCGACCGCGCCGCCGCAGCCCTGAGGTCCAGCGCCTCCGCCGGCCGGTCCTCGCACCGGCCGGCACGCCCTGCGCGCGTGACCGCGCATCCCGTCGCCCGCATCGAGCCGGGCCCGACACAGGAGGAACCCCGTGGCGATCACCGCCGCAGACGTCAAGCAGCTCCGTGAGCTGACCAACGCCCCCATGATGGCCTGCAAGAAGGCTCTCGTCGACGCCGACGGCGACATGGACAAGGCGGCCGAGCTGGTGCGGGAGCGCACCGGAGCCAAGATGGACGCCCGGGCCGCCGACCGGACGGCCAGCGAGGGTCTGGTGCACACCTACCTGCACGCCCCCACCCCGGGCATGCCCGCGAAGGTCGGCGTCCTGCTCCAGCTGTCCTGCGAGACCGACTTCGTGGCCAAGGCCGACGCCGTCCAGAAGCTGGCGAAGGACCTCGCCATGCACATCGCCGCCGCCAAGCCCCTGGTGGTGGCCGAGGAGCAGGTCGACCCGGCGTTGCTCGAGAAGGAGCGCGAGTTCGCGCGCAAGGAGGCGGTCGAGCAGGGCAAGCCCGACCACATCATCGAGCGGATCGTGGAGGGCAAGGTCAAGAAGGTCTACGAGGACTGGGTCCTGCTGAACCAGCCCTACGTCCTCGACG
>PWEU01000018.1 GCA_003554005.1 Nitriliruptoraceae bacterium | reverse complement strand
GTGCACGAGGGCATCGACGTGGTGTTCGCGCTCGGTGGTGACGGCACCGCCAACGAGGTGCTGCAGGCGCTGGCCGGCACCGAGGTGCGCCTCGGCATCATCCCCGGGGGCGGGGCCAACGTGCTCGCCCGCAACCTCGGGCTGCCGAACGACGCCGTGCAGGCCACCGGCAAGCTGCTCGACGCGGTCCGGGCCGACCGCAGCCGCCGCATCAGCCTGGGGTTGGCCGGCGAACGCTACTTCGGCTTCAACGCCGGCTACGGCTTCGACGCCGCGGTGATCCGCCACGTCGAGCAGCACGCCGGCGCGAAACGCTGGTTGCGCCAAGGGGCCTTCGTGTGGTCGGTGGGCCGCGAGTGGGCGATGGGCGCCGGCCGGGAGGGGGCGACGGTCACCGTCACGCTGCCCGACGGATCGACCCTCGGCCCGGTGGCCATCTCCATGATCGGCAACTGCGACCCCTACACCTACCTCGGACCGCGACCGATGCGCGTGCACCCCTGGGCGTCCTTCGACCTCGGGCTCGACCTGCTGACCCTGGACAAGCCGAACACCCCACGGCTGCTCGGGGTCGTGAGCGGGACCTTCCGCGACGGGCGGCACGTCTCCGCACGCGGGGTGCGCTACCAGCACGACCTCGCCGCCTTCACCCTGTCCTCCCCCACACCCCAGCCGTTGATGGTCGACGGCGACTACGCCGGGGAGCACCACGCGGTGGCCTTCACCTCGGTCCCGGCGGCCCTGCGGGTGCTCGTGTGATCTGCCCCGTCAGCGGGCCCGCGGGCTCCTCCGCGGTCGCGCCCACCGCTTTGTCCGGACAGAACGCGCGGTCTGCGCCCGGGCGCGCACTCCTGCAAGCAGGTTCCTGGACGAACCCTTGACAGCCGCCAGCCGTCACGTACCGTCCTCCTGCGTACCTCGAGAACCTGTTCACAAGCATCGCACCTGGCGGAGCGATGTCGGATCTCATCAACCGGCGCGACCACGGTTCGACGAGGTACCCGGTCCCCGGCGGGACCGCACCTGCTCCAAGCTGCTGCTCCACCGCGCTCGCCGAGCGGTGGTCTGTCCCGAAGGGAGTGCCCCCACATGGATTGGCGTAGCCGCGCCGCGTGCACCAACGAGGACCCCGAGCTGTTCTTCCCCATCGGGACGACCGGCCCTGCCGTCGAGCAGGCGGAAGCCGCCAAGCGGATCTGCGCCACGTGCGACGTCCGTGAGGAGTGCCTGGAGTTCGCGCTGAGCACCAACCAGGACGCGGGCGTCTGGGGTGGTCTCACCGAGGACGAGCGCCGCACGCTCAAGCGTGCCCGTCAGCGCCGTCGCCGCATGGCCAGCTGACCCGCGAGCCCCCGCTGTCCGATGCCGCCGGCCGATGCCGGCGGCATCGCCCGTCAGGGGCGGTCACCGCCCCGGCGGCCTCACCCGAACCCCGGGGCCGCGACGGGCACGGGTAGCAGCGCGATCGCCCTGGTGCCGCCCTCGGGACCGACCCGCTCCACCTCGAGGGTGCCACCGAGCTCGGACTCGACCAGCGTCATCGCGATCTGTAGCCCCAGGTTGGCATCAGCGACCACGTCCCAGTCCTCCGGGCCCCCGACACCATCGTCCCTGACCGAGAGGTGGAGCCCCGAGCTGCGCCGGTCGAGCTGCACGACCACCTCGCCGCCCCCGTCGGCGAAGCCGTGCTCGACCGCGTTCTGGAGCAGCTCGGACAGCACGAGGGCCAGGGGTGTCGCCACCTCGGCGGGAAGCTCACCCGCGGTCCCCTCCAGCCGCATGCGCACGGGGCGGTCCGGATCGGTCAGGCCGGTGGTGACCATGTCGATCAGCCGGTGGGCGACCTTGTCGAACACCACCCGTTGGCCGGAGTCCTGGGACAGCGTCTCGTGCACCAGCGCGATCGACGAGATCCGTCGGACCGACTCCGACAGGGCCTCGCGGATCTCGGGCGAGGACAGACGTCGCGACTGCAGGCGGAGCAGGGACGCCACGGTCTGCAGGTTGTTCTTGACCCGGTGGTGGATCTCACGGATCGTCGCGTCCTTGTAGAGCAGCAGCCGCTCGTGCTTCCGGAGTTCGGTGACCTCGCGGACCAGCAGGAGACCGCCGAGGACCTGGTGCTCGCGCGTGAGCGGCAGCAGGCGCCTGATCGCCACGTTGTTCCGCGACTCCACCTCGGACTCCAGCGGCTCCCCGACCGCCAGCGCCTCGAGCAAGGCCTCGTGGTCGAGGTCCAAGTCGGCGAGGTTGCGCCCCATCACCGCTCCGGTGACGCCCAACCGGCGGTAGGCGCTCATCGCGTTCGGTGAGGCGTAGATCACCGTGCCCGCGGCGTCCAGTCGCATGAGACCGTCGCCGACCCGTGGGACGAGCTCGTGCTCGCTGATGTGGCCGGGGAACGGGAACTCGCCGTCGGCCAACATCTGGGACAGCTCGTCGGCGGCCTGGAGGTAGGTCAACTCCAGCTGGGACGGCGCCCGCACCATCGACAGGTTGGCCTCGCGGGAGACGACGGCGATCGTGCGGCCGTCGAAGGTGACCGGGATGGCCTCCTCGCGGACCGGCACGCCGGTGGACCAGTCGGGATCGCCGTCGCGGATGATCCGCCCCTCGGCGAAGGACCGGGTCACCGCGGGCCGCTCGCTCGGGGAGAGCACGTTGCCGACCAGATCCTCCTGGTAGATCGTCGGCGCGGTGTACGGCCGGATCTGCGCGACCACGACCAGGGCGTCGGCCTCGTCGTCACGGGCGAAGAGCAGCAGGTCGGAGAAGGACAGGTCCGCGAGGATCTGCCACTCCGTCACGACCTCGTTCAGCGCGTCGAGCTCCGGGCCGTGGAGGCCCGCCCGTCGTTCCGCCAGCGCGTCCAGGGAGGACATGCTCACCCCTGGAGGAAGCGCTGCAGTTGCTGCAGGGGCACCGCCTCGCGGATGTGCTCGAAGGCGCGCTTCTCGATCTCGCGGGTCTCGCTCAGCGACAGCCCGAGAGCGCGAGCGGTGTCGGCGAGGTCGTGGGGGTGACCGTCGGCCAGACCCATCCTGAGCTCCAGCACACGGCGTTGGGTCTCTGGGAGCCGGGACAGGACCCGCTCCAGGGGCTGCTTCAGCTCCTCGGCGGGGTTGGGGGGCTGGGCACCCTTGCCGGCCTTGCCGCCTCGGTGCTGGCCCTTGCCCTGGCCCTGCGACCTGCCTTTGGCCTGGCCCTGGCCCTTCGGCTTGCCCTGGGGCTGCCGCGGCTTCCCGCCGCGGCCACGACCCTGCCCATCACCAGGCTGTCCCTGGTGACGTTCGCGTCCGCCCTGACCACCGTCCATCCCCAGAGCCTAGCGACCCCGCCAGGTCGGCTCTCGGCGTTCCAGGAAGGCGGCGATGCCCTCCGCGGCGTCCTCGGTCTGCACCTGGAGGTCCAGCATGCCGTGGAGGTAGGCCATCGCTGCCCGCGGCTCCATGGCACGGGCCTCGAAGTAGCTGCGGCGCCCGAGCGCCAGTGCCAGCGGCGCGCCACGTACCAGCTCCGCCGCGAGGTCGGCCACGGCCGCGTCCAGCTCCTCCCGGGGCACCACGCGGTTGACCAGCCCGAGCTGCTCGGCCTCCGCGGCCGGGAAGCGACGTCCGGTCATCATCCACTCGAGCGCCCGCTTGGGCCCCAGGTGCTGCACCAGCAGGGCGGAGATCACATGGGGCCACAGGCCGACGTGGACCTCCGGGGTCCCGAAGGTCGCGTCCTCGACGGCCACCAGCAGGTCGCAGGCCAGCGCCACACCCAGACCACCCGCCAGGGCATGTCCGTTCACGCGACCGATGAGGGGCTTGCTCAGCGACTGCGTGGTGGCGAACAGCTTGCGGAGCAACCCCCTGGCCTCGTGACCGTCCAGCGCCGACGGATCCCCGGTCAGACCGGACCGCAGGTCCGCGCCCGCGCAAAACGCCTTCTCGCCGGAGCCGGTCAGGACCAGCACCCGGACCTCCGGGTCCGCGTCGGCCGCCTGCAAGGCGGCGATCAACCCGTCGAGGGTGTCCGCATCCAGGGCGTTGCGCGCCTCGGCCCGATCGATCGTCACCGTCGTGACCGCTGCGACGCGGTCGACCTTCACACTCACGGCCCCTCCCACCCGGTCGGTGTGACCGCACCATAGGCGCTGGACGTGGCACCATCCCTTCTCGAACGGCATCCACGCCGCGGGCCACCCAGGAGGAGCCGGTGCCCTTCACGCTCACCGTGCTCGCCGTGGCGATCCTGCTGTCGCTGCTGCGGGGTGGACGCCTGGGCAACATCGCCCACGCCGAGGTCACGGCTGGCTGGCTGCTGTTCGTCGGGGTTGCGATCCAGTTCGGTGTCAACGCCGCGGCCGGTCGCGGGCTCCTGCCCGACGCCGGCCTGTCCGGGTGGTCGCTGTTGCTGGTCAGCCAACTGCTCGTGATCGCGTTCCTGGTCGCGAACCGTCAGCTTCCCGGCGTGTGGTGGGTCGCAGCGGGGCTCGCGCTCAACGCGATCGTGATGGCCGCCAACCGCGCGATGCCCGTCGATCCGGCCGCGATCGCCGCCCTGGGGCTCGACGGTGCCACCGTGCCACCGGGCAAGCACCCCCTCCTGACCGCCGACACCCACCTGCCCTGGTTGGCGGACATCATCCCGGTGCCCTGGCTGCGGTCCATCCTGTCGGTGGGCGACCTGGTGCTGGCCGTTGGGCTGATCCCCATGATCCACGCCCTGATGACCACCCCACCCCGGGCCGGGCGCACCCGCGGCCTGCGGCCGACACCGGCGCTGCGTCGCACCCCCGAGGATCTGCGGCCACCGCAGGTGGGGTCACCGATGACCGGGTTACGGCCGATGCCCGGACTGCGGCGACGCCGGGACAGCGGCTGAAGGCCGCCTAGCCCACCGGCTCGCGTTCGGCCGTGCGGTCGAGCACGCGGGTCAGCGCCGCCACCACCTCGAGGTCCCCGACCTCGCGGACGAGGCGGACGACGGCCTCGTGCCGTTGCCCCGGCTCGAGCGGGTCGGGGGCGTAGCTGTCCAGCTTGCAGCACGCGACGACGATGCGGGCCGGGAGACCGACACCGTCGCGGGGACCGTCGTGCACGTTGGCCTGCGCCGCCAGGATGTCGGCGACCCGGTCCAGCTCACCGACCTCGCGAAGCACGTCAGCACCCGCGTTGGCGAGCTCGTGCTGCGGCGCGGGGGCCTCACGCTCGAGCTTGATCCGCCCGAGCTCATGGAGATGCCCGGCGCGGACCGTGTCGGCCACGGTCGTCGCGTCCAGCCCGAGGTCGAGCGCCACCTCGCGCGCCAGCTCGGCGACCCTGACCCCATGGTCCGGCAGCACCGTCCCGAGCTGCTCGGGTAGACGCGACATGGCCCGGATCGTCTGGTCGTAGGCGCGCTGGCCGAGGGCCAGCCGGTCCAGACCGGCACGCGCCGCGGCCAGGGGCAACAGCATCGTGGGCAAGGTCCACAGGCCGAGCACGGGGTGGACCAGCGCACCGAGGGCCGCCGTGGCCGCGATCGATGACCCCACCAGCCAGTTGCGCTTGATCTCCTCACGGATCCGACGCAACGCGAACCGCCAGCCGGTGTCGAGGCTGGTCAGGGTCTCAACGGTCGGGACCCCGACCAACACCGCCAGGCCCACGGCGACGGCCGCGCCGAGGTTCAGCGAGGCAGCGGCGCCGAACTCCGGGCTGCCGCTCCAGGTGGCCGGGCCCAGTGCCGCGCCGATGGCGGCGACCCCGGCCAGGGTCCAGCCGCCGGCGGCGCGCTGCACCACCTCGAGCACGGCCGGGGGTCGACGCGCGATCAGGCAGGACGCCACGTAGGCGGTGACGGCGATCAGCGCGACGACCACGGGCGAGCCCCCGAGCAGGGCGGCCGCACCGACCACCGCGAGGGAGGTCGGCAGCGCCCGGCCGTCCGCGAGCCGGATCGGCAGAAGCTCCATGACGGCAGCCGCGGCGGCGAACAGGATGATGTCCCGTAACCCGAGGTGGAGCATCAGCTGCTGATCGACGTCGAGGGACCACCACGCGGCCCCGAGCACCACGCCCAGGACCACGACCAGGACGACGGCGACGATGCGTCCGCTGACGTTCACGAGGTGCCCCAGGAGCCGTTGCCCCGAGCGGAGGAGGCGTCAGCTCGACGCTCGCGCCGCGATGGCAGCGCCCCCCGGGAGCGACGGAGCTCACCGACGGGCGCGTTGGGGATCTCCGCGCCGTGCAGCGCCGCCTCGGAGGCGAAGTCCACGGTGGGCTGCCAGTCCAGACGACGGACGCACGCGGTCAGGGCAGCGACCACCTCGGCGTCGAACTGCGGACCCGAGCAGCGCTC
>PWEU01000232.1 GCA_003554005.1 Nitriliruptoraceae bacterium | reverse complement strand
CGGTTCGAATCCGGTCGGGGGTACCACGCGGGTTGCGTGCACCGACCTCGAGGAGCGTTCGTGGCCAGCAAGATCGAGATCCAGGTCCCAGTGGAGCGCCAGAAGGCGGCCCAGGCGGCCGGCAACTTCGAGCTCGCCGACCTACCCGGCGCGCTCGCCAGCCCGGCCGCCGCCGTGCGCGTCGGCAAGGCCGTCAAGCAGGACAAGGCCCTCAAGAGCGTGCGGTCCCTGAACGGGATCACCAAGCTCAGTCCGGGGCAGGTCATCGCCAACTACGGCAAGTCCGAGTCCAAGTGGGCCTCCGCCTACCAGAAGCGCCGCGCCGGCGCGGCGGAGTTCCACGAGCTGCTCAGCTACGCCCGCCAGATCATCGGGCTGGACAGCTCCGGACAGCTGCTGATCTGCCTGATGGGCCACGCCGGTCAGGGCCCCTGCATCCCGCTGTGGGTGCCGCGGGAGGAGGTCACCCTGACCGTGCAGCCCAACGACATCATCCTCCGCTTCGACGACATGACCTTCGACTGGGGACCGACCTGGCGACCTTCCGGGACGCGGCCCACGAGCTGGCCGACCTGGCGGATGCGACCACGATGCGGGCGTTCCGCCGCCACCTCGACGTGCGCACCAAGGCGGACGGGACCTGGGTCACCGCGGTCGACGAGGAGGTCGAGCGCACCCTGCGGGCTGCGCTCCGCGACCGCTTCCCCGGCCATGCGGTGCTGGGGGAGGAGGACGGCCTCGACGGGCCGCCCGACGCCCCACGGTGGGTCATCGACCCGATCGACGGGACCACGAACTTCGTCAAGGGCAACCCCGTGTTCGCCACCCTGATCGGCCTGCAGCTCGAGGGCGAGGACGTGGTGGGGGTCGCCTCCGCCCCGGCGCTGGCCACCCGGTTCGACGGGATCGCGTCCGGGCCGGCACGCCAGGACGCCCGGCCCATCGCCGTCAGCGACATCGACGAGCTCGCCGACGCGGAGGTCGCCTTCGGTGGGCTGCGCTACTTCGGCGACCGCGGGCTGGCCTCGGCGCCGGCGCGGCTGACCGGCGCCACCGCCCGGCAACGAGGCTACGGCGACTTCTGGAACCACTGTCTGGTCGCGGCCGGCAGCACCGACGTCGCCGTGGAGGCCGCGGTCAGCCTCTGGGACCTGGTGGCCGTCAAGGTCATCGTCGAGGCGGCGGGGGGGCGGTTCACCGACCTCGACGGGGTGCCCACGGCCGACGGGGGGAGCGCGCTGAGCACCAACGGCCACCTCCACGAGGCGGTGCTCGCGCTGCTGGCCACCGACGACGGGGACGTCGGAGCATGAGCTCCCCGGACGCGGACGGTCGGGGCCCATCACCGCCGGCGCCCGCGGCCGGGGACGGCACGATGCCCCGGCTGCTCGCGGTGGAGGACGCCCCACCCGGCACCTTCGGTGAGCTCGAGCCGACCGCCCCGCCCCTGACCGACGCCCAGGGACGGATCCGCCTGTCGTTCAGCCGGATCGACACCTACCGCACCTGCCCGCGCAAGTTCCGCTTCCGCTACGTGGACCGGCTCCCCACCCGGCCGAGCCCCCACCTGTCCTTCGGCACCTCGATCCACGGTGCCCTGGAGGCGTTCCACGACCGCAAGCTCCCCGAACCACCGAGCGAGGAACAGCTGCTCGGCTTCCTGTACGACGCCTGGGACACGCGCGGGTTCGAGGACCTCCCGCGTGAGGAGCAGGTGGCTCACTACCGGCATGCGCAGCAGGTGCTGCGCCGCTACCACGCCCGACAGCGGCCAGCGGACCGGACCACCGCGGCGACGGAGGCCTGGTTCGAGGTCCCCTTCGCCTACGAGGCCGTGGTGGTGGGCTCGATCGACCGCGTCGACGTCGATGCGGATGGTGACCTGCACGTGGTCGACTACAAGACCAACCGCAGGGCCCGACCCCGCAGCGAGGTGGCGTCCTCCCTCCAGCTGGCGCTGTACGCCCTGGCCTGCCGGCCCCTGTTCGGGGCGCTGCCGCGCACCGTCGCCCTGGACTTCGTGGTCCCGGGGCTCGAGGTCGCCGTGCGCCTCGAGGAACTCGACCTCGATGCGGCCCGCGAGGCGGTCCTTGCGGCCGCTGCCGCGATCCGCGAGGAGCGGTTCGAGACCGTCCCGAACCGGCTGTGCGACTGGTGCGATCACCGCGCCGTCTGCCCGGCGTGGGAGGGCGAGGGCGACGAGGTCTTCGGCACCGCCGTCGTCGCGGCCGAGCAGTTGCGCCGACGGCTGCGCCGCGAGGTGCAGGAGCTCAGGGAGCTGGAGGCGGGCATCGCCCGGCTCGCCACGGAACGCGGACTTGCTCCCTGAGCTCGCTCGGCACGTTAGGCTCCGCCGGCGTCACGGCAGCACGCCACGATCCGGCGCAGGAGGAGAGACCGGTGGGGCAGAAGGTAAAGGAGACGATGCAGATCGACGCCGCACCCGACGTGGTGTGGAACGTCATCACGGAACTGTCGACCTACCCCGAGTGGGCGGGCGGGGTGCGCTCCACCGAGGTCCTCGAAGCCAACGACGACGAGTCACCCCACCGCGCGCGGTTCACCGTCGACGCGAAGGTGTCGGAGATCAACTACGTGATCGAGTACCAGTACGTCGACTACGACATCACCTGGCACCTGGTCGAGGGTGACCTCATCTCCCAACTCAACGGGGAGTACCGGCTGTACGAGACCGAGGACGGCGGCACCGAGGTGCACTACGGCCTCGAGGTGGACGTGGACCTCCCGCTGCCCGCCTTCATGAAGAAGCGGGCCGCCCGGGCGATCCTCGAGCAGGGGCTCAACGGCCTGAAGGACCAGGCCGAGTCCCAGGCCTGACCATGCCCCGCGACGAGGTCGAGGCTGCCTACTTCGCCCTGCTGCGCGCGCGAGAGGAGCTGGACGCGCTGCGTCGCTACGACGAGTACCTGCTGGCCGAGGCCCAGCGGCTGCGGCGCACCACCAGCGAGGGCGAGGCCCTGCTCGATGCGGTGGACCGACGCCTCGCCCGGGCGCTGCGGCACACCGACCAGCCCCTGTCGCAGGCGGTGACCGCTCGTCTGGCGGTGATCGGTGAGGAGCGAGCCCGCCTCCCCGAACGCCTCGAGGCGGCCGAGGCCTACGTCCTCGCCTGCGAGCAGGAGCACGCCCACCTCCGTGACCGGCGCTGAGCGGTGTACCGCGACGACCCGCTGGACGACGAGGCGGAGCTCAGGGAGGTCCTCGGCGACGAACCGGTCGAGCGGCTCGTCGCCGCCGACGTCGGACAGGCCCGCACCCCACTGGAGGCGGCCCTGGACGTGCTGCGGCTCCTGCAAGGCTGGGTGGACGATGCTGCGGCGGGCCGCTGGTTCGCCACCGAACAGCGACGCCTCGAGGGGCGCACCCCCATCGAGGCCCTGGTGACGGGCGCGCTGGAGGAGGTCGAGGACGCGGCCCGGGCCTGGGCCTGGGCCCAGGGCTGAGCCAGCCGGGATCCCCGGCGGCGCAGCGACCACCCCATCGCCACCTCCGCCGGTCGCGGTCAGCGAGCCCGAGCCGCTACCCTCCCCGTTCGCTCCGGGCGAGCCCCTCGCCCGTCCGCCCTGCGCCGGTGGCGGACCACCGGCTCGGCGAACCGTGTCGTGCCGTCACGGCGCCTCCCACCCGGGCCACCACCCTCCGCCCGCGCACCCCCGAGGTCACCACCCCATGCCCACCGGACGTGTCAAGGTCTTCCACACCGACCGCAACTTCGGCTTCATCACCGTCGACGACGGGTCCGAGGCCTACGTCGCCGCCACCGAGGTCTCGTCGGGTCAGCTGCGTCCGGGTGACGAGGTCGAGTTCGAGCTCGGCGACTCCGAAGGGCGGCGCCGGGCCGCGACCGGGGTGACGGTCACCAAGGCCGCGCCGGCCGCGAACCCCGTGGGCCGGACGATGGCGAACCCGCCGTCCTGGGACGAGCTCGAGGAGCGTGAGCGCCAGCGTCGGATGGCCCGCCGCCGGCGGCGCTGACCCGCATCCACGCCGGTTCGGACCGGGCCCCGCGGCTGCCGATACCCGGTGGATCGACCCGCCGCCGGCACCAGTGGACCGGTACGGTCCCCAACCCGAGCGCTGCGTAAGGGACGCACCGTGGCTCAGGCCGTTGGCCCGTCGACGACGCCGGTCCGCGAGATTAGGACCGAGTCCGAGGTCAGCCCTGACCTGCCCTGGGACGTGATCGTCTGGGACGATCCCGTCAACCTGATGTCCTACGTCGTCTTCGTCTTCAAGCAGGTGTTCGGGTTCCCCGATCCCCTCGCCCGCAAGCTGATGCTCGAGGTCCACGAGCAGGGCCGGGCGCTCGTCGCCTCCGAGCCCCGGGAGCAGGCGGAGCGCTACGTCCACGCCCTGCACGGCTACGGCCTGCGCGCCACGATGGAGCGGCCCTCGTGACCGCCACCTTCGTGCGTCGCGGGGAGCGGATCCGGCTGCAGCTGCGCCCCCCGGAGGTCGACCTGCTGGCGCGTCTCGCCGGTGAGCTGCGGACCGCGCTGGAGGAGCCGGGGCCGGACGACCCGGTCGTGGCCCGCCTGTTCCCACCGGCGGTGCTCGGCGACCCGGACGCCGACCGCGAGGTGCGCGACCTGCTGGCCGACGCCCTGCTCGCCGATCGGCTGGCGGGGCTCGAGGCGGTGCTCGAGCTCCTGGAACGCGGACGACGCTCGCGGGGCCGACTCGTGGTGGACCTCGCCGAGGAGGAGCCGCTGCTGGTCCTCGGGGTGCTCAACGACATCCGGCTCGCGATCGGCGCACGCATCGACATCGAAGCGCTGGACCGGGACCGGCTCGCGGAGGACGACCCGCTCGCCTACCCGGTCGCGGTGATGGACCACCTGGGCTGGTGGCAGGAGCAGTTGCTGGCGATCCTGGACGGGCGGGACCGGCAGGCGTGAGCAGCAGGACGACCCATCGGGTCGGGGGAGGAGCACCACGATGCAGCTGGGGATAGGGGTCAGCGAGGATCTGCCGCTGATGGTGCAGCAACGCATCGCCGCCCACGTGGAGGCGGCGGGGTGCACGTCGCTGTGGACCAACGAGGCCAACGGGCGCGACGCGCTCCTGCTCTGCCAGGCATGGGCGGCGGCGACCACCGACCTGCTGGTGGGCGTCGGGGTCGCGCCGATCTGGACCCGGAGCCCGGCCCAGTTCGCCATGGCCTCGGCCACCCTGCAGGAGGCCAGCGGGGGACGGTTCCTCCTCGGGCTGGGGGTCAGCCACGGCGCGACGATGGGTCCCTGGCACGGCGCCGAGGTGGTCAAGCCCCTCACGGCCAGCCGGGAGCTGCTGACGATCCTGGCGCAACTGGAGGCGGGGGACCAGAGCCAGGTGACCGGCGAGGTCCTGTCCTCCCGCCGCTTCCGCCTGGCGGTGTCCCCGCTGCCCCCACCGACCCCGCGCTACCTCGCCGCCATGGGACCCCGGATGCTCGCCCTGGCGGGCTCCCATGCCGACGGGGCGCTGCTGAACTGGGCCGGCGCCGAGGAGGTGGCACGGGCCGCAGGCCTGGTCCGCGACGGCGCCCGTCAGGCGGGCCGGGACCCGTCGCAGGTCGAGGTCGCGACCTACGTGCGGCTGGCGGTGGCCGAGGACCGTGACGCGGCCAGGGCGGCGCTGGCGACCCAGATCGGTCGCTACGGCGCCCTACCGGCCTACGCCGCCCACCTCGAGCGCCAGGGGTTCGGCCCGGCGCTGGAGCGGGCCCGCGACGCGCACCGATCGGGCGCCGACGGGACGGGGCTGGCGGAGGCGCTGGGGGAGGAGACCCTGGATGCCCTGGGGTGGGCCGCGACGCCGGCTGACGACCCCACCCCGCTGCTGCGTCGCTTCGCCGACGCCGGGCTCGACCACCTCATCGCCCGGGTCGTGGTGGTCGGGGACGACCCCGTCGCCAGCATCGACGCCGTGGTGCGCGCCCTCGACCCCCACACCGGCTGACGCGGCCGTGGTGGGTGGTCACCGGCTCGTCCGACCGAGGCTGGCGAGGAGGTGGCGGGACTCCGGCACCCGCAGCGCCCACGTCACCAGCAGGTAGGTGATCCCGGTGCCACCCCCCACGATCACCAGCCGCGTGAGCGAGCCCGCCCCCACCGGCACGAGCAGGATCAGCGCCGGGGCGAGAAGCAAGCTCGCCAACGCCCCGAGCACCAGGCGCAGCAGGGTGCCACCCCCCAGCCGCGGCCGGGCCGTGAGGCGGGTGACCCGCCAGCGCAGCAGCAGGAACTCGAGCCACGAGCCGACGACGGAGCCGGCGGCCAGGCCCACGGCGCCGAGCCGCAGCTGGTTCTCGGTGGCGTCCCGCAGGGCGGGGTCGGGGGCTGCCAGGGTGGGCACACGCGCACCCTCGGCCAGCACGAAGCCGGCGGGCTCGGCGAGGTCGACCACGATGCGGTCCAGGTTGAACATCAGGGGGACCGCGACCGCCAGCGCGACGGCGACCCGGATCCCGGCGATCACCGCCGGGGTGCGGGCGTCGTCGACGGCGTACAGCACCGACTGGAGCAGTCGGGACGCCGTGGCCGGGAGCAGCCCGAGGCTGTAGACCCCGAGCACCGCCGCGACCTGGAAGGTGGTCTCGGCGTCGAAGGCGCCCCGGCCGAACAGCAGGTCGATGATGTCGCCACCGAGCAGCAGGTAGGCGACCGTGGCCCCCATCACGAAGAAGGCGCTGCGGGCCAGGCCCGCATCCAGCCGCTCGCGCAAGGCCGCCCGGCCCGCGGAACCCATCGTGGACAACGACGGCAGCTCCGCCGCCGCCACGCTCATGCCGAACAGCGCGATCGGCAGCAGGTAGAAGGTCTGGGCGTACCCGAGGACCGCCACGGCACCGACCGCCAGCAACGAGGCGACCGCCAGCTCCACCAGGGCCGAGAGCTGCACCACCCCCCGCCCCAGCACGATCGGCCCGAAGGCCCGCAGCACCGTGCGTACCCCGGCGCGTCGGTGGTCCAGCGACGGCCGGAGCGAGCCCCGCAGCACCCGACGCACCGTCGGGACCTGCACGATCAACTGCAGCCCGCCGCCGAGCACCCCGCCCCAGCCGGCGGCCACTGCCGGCTCCAGCAGCGCCGAGGCCCCGAGCGTCACCAGCGCGATCAGGATCCCGAGGTTCCACAACACCGGGGCGACGTAGGACAGGAAGAACCTGCGGTGGGCGTTCAGCACGCCGAGGCACCACGCGGACAGCACCAACAGCCCGACCCCAGGGAACATGATCCGCACCAAGGTGACGGTGAGCTCGAGGCGCTCACCGACGAAACCGGGGGTGATCACGCGCACCAGCGGCGCGGCGAACACCACGCCCAGCAGCACCAGCACCCCGACCAGGACCACCAGCAGCCCGAGGACCGCACCGGCCACCCGGCCCGCCTCCTCCTCGCGGTCCTCGGCCAGCAGGCGCGAGTAGGTCGGGATGAAGGAGGCCGACAGGACCCCCTCCCCGAGGAGGTTCTGCAGCAGGTTCGGGATCTTGAGCGCCGCCCGGAACGCATCGGCACCCACGTTGGCACCCAGGAAGAACGCCAGCGCGGCGTCGCGCACCAGCCCGGACATCCGCGACAGCGCGATCCCGGCCGCGATCAGCGAGGAGGAGCGGCGCATCTCGGCGGCGCCGTCGCCCGGCACCTCCTCGGGAGCCGGGCCCTCGGCCCGTCCGGCGTCATCCATGGGGCGTCACGCCCACCGTCGCGGCCGGTCCCGCAGCTGGCCGAGGCCGAGCGCGTCACACCAGTCCAGGTAGGGCCGCCGCGGCACCCCGCCGTAGGCCAGGTCCGCGAGGCCCACCCCCGGGTCCAGGTCGGTCGCCAGCCGCGTGAGCTCGCGGTAGCGCAGCGCCTCGTCACGCCGCTCGGTGAGGGTGGCCGCGATCCGGGCAGCGCCCCGCACCGGCACCTCCCATGCGGCGGGATCCTCGGGGATGGCCTCCAGCGCCCCGTAGTGGCCCAGCAGGGCGGCCGCGGTCCGGGCCCCGATCCCCGGCAGCCCGGGGATGCCGTCGGCGTCGTCGCCGACCAGGGCCAGCAGGTCGGGGATCGCGGTCGGGGCCACCCCGAACCGCTCGCGCACCGCGTCCTCGTCGCGCTCGCTGCCGCGGGAGCGGTCCACCTGGATGATCCGGCTGGCCTGCACCACCTGGGCCAGGTCCTTGTCGGGCGTGAGGATCCGGACCTGTCCCACCTCGGGGGCGAAGCGGACCGCGGCGCTGGCGAGCTGGTCGTCGGCCTCGACGCGCTCGCAGCGCCAGACGTGCACCCCGAGGATGCCCACGGCCACCTCGGCGTCGGCGAGTTGGGCGAGCAGGGCCGGGTCGACGCCGGCCGAGCTCTTGTAGCCCGCGAAGACCTCGTTGCGCCAGCTCTCGATCGGTCGGTCGAAGGCGACGCCGAGGTGGGGGACGGCCTCGGCCTCGTCGGCCAGCAGCGCCAGGAGGCTGGACACGAGCCCGACGGTCGCCTTGATGTCCCGGCCCTGGGGGTCGGTACGGGCGGGCCGCTTCGAGAAGTGGGCGCGGAACAGCTCGTAGGTGCCATCGACGAGGTGCAGGCGTGCCGGCGCCGCCGACGCCCCATCCCCAGCCATGTGACCTCCTGTGGCTACCGTGGGGCACGGTAGTCCAGCGTCGGCCGCGGGCCGGCACGTCCGAGGCAGGTGACGATCACGTGCGTTCGCACGACCGGGAGGTGGAGGACGGACCTCGCCTGCTGCCGACGGCCGCTGACGGTCGCACGCGACCGCCCCGGCCGGTGCCACCCTCGGTGTGGGCCCTGCCCGACCCAGGTCTGCGGGGACCGGAGGAGCTGCTCGGGTTCGGTGCCGACCTCGCCCCCGCCACCCTGGTGGACGCCTACCGGCGGGGCATCTTCCCCTGGCCCCACGTGGACACCCCGCTGCCGTGGTTCTCACCCGATCCGCGGGGGGGGATCACCGCCGCCGGCCTGCACCGCTCGCGCAGCCTGCGGCGCACGCTCAGGCGCTCGGGCTGGACCACCACGGTCGACGCGGACCTACCCGCGGTGGTGGCCGCCTGCGCGGACCGTGACGACGAGGGGACCTGGCTGACCCCCGAGATGCAGGCCGCCTACGCGCGGCTGCACGAGCTCGGCTGGGTGCACAGCGTGGAGGGCTGGGAGGGCCGCCGGCTCGTCGGCGGGATCTACGGCGTCCAGATCGGCGCGGTGTTCACCGGCGAGTCGATGTTCCACCGGGTGACCGACGCCTCGAAGGTCGCCCTGGTCGACCTGCTCGACCGCTTCACCGCCGCCGGTGGCGCGCTGCTCGACGTGCAACTCGTCACCCCCCACCTCGCCAGCCTCGGCGCCGTGGAGGTCCCCCGCGAGGTGTTCCTCGCCGACCTGCAGGTCCTGCGTACCCGACGGGTCCGCATGGCCGTGGCCCGTCGTTCCGTGACGGCGCTCGCCGGGTGAGGCACACTGGCGATCGAGGACGCCGAGCCCGGCCACCCCTTCGACCACCGATCCAGCGCGTCACGGGTCCCGGATCCCTGTCGAGATCGCGACCCCACGCCGCCCGCCGGGCCTGCGACGTCCCCGCCGACCACCTCGGTTCTCCGGGTGCCCGCAGCCCACGGATCCCCACCGACCAAGAGGTACCCCACGTGAGCGCTACCCCCACCCCCGTCGACCGCCGCTACCCCGACCAGGACTTCGAGGTCCGTGACCTCTCGCTGGCCGAGTGGGGTCGCAAGGAGATCGACCTCGCCGAGCGCGAGATGCCCGGCCTGATGGCCCTGCGCGAACGGTTCGCGGGCGAAGAGCCCCTGGCCGGCGCCCGCATCGCCGGCTGCCTGCACATGACGGTCCAGACCGCGGTGCTGATCGAGACCCTGCAGGAGCTCGGCGCGTCCGTGCGCTGGTCGTCCTGCAACATCTTCTCCACCCAGGACGAGGCCGCCGCCGCGGTGGCTGCGGCCGGGACCCCGGTCTTCGCCTGGAAGGGCGAGACCGAACAGGAGTACGTCTGGTGCATCGAGCAGACCCTGACCTGGCCCGACGGCTCCGGCCCGAACCTGCTCCTCGACGACGGCGGTGACCTGACCGCCCTGATCCACGACCACCACACCGACCTGCTGACCGGGATCCTCGGGGTCTCGGAGGAGACCACCACCGGCATCAAGCAGCTCAGGGCGTGGCAGAAGCGCGGCACCCTGCGCATGCCGGCGATCAACGTCAACGACTCGGTCACCAAGTCGAAGTTCGACAACCTCTACGGCTGCCGCGAGTCGCTGATCGACGGGATCAAGCGCGGTACCGACGTGATGATCGCCGGCAAGGTCGCGGTGGTCGCCGGCTACGGCGACGTCGGCAAGGGCTGCGCCCAGGCGCTGGATGGCATGGGCGCCACGGTCTACATCACCGAGATCGACCCGATCAACGCCCTGCAGGCGGCGATGGAGGGCTACCGGGTCGTGCGCATCGAGGACGTCATCGACCAGGCCGACATCGTGGTCACCGCCACGGGCAACATGGGGGTGGTGACCCACGACCGCGTGCTGGAGATGAAGGACCACGCGATCCTGTGCAACATCGGGCACTTCGACACCGAGATCGAGACCGAGGCGCTGCGGGCCTACGACTGGACCAACATCAAGCCCCAGGTCGACCTGGTCCACCTGCCGAACGGTCGCGACGTGCTCCTGCTGGCCGAAGGTCGGCTGGTGAACCTCGGCAACGCCACCGGGCACAGCTCCTTCGTGATGTCGCCCTCCTTCACCAACCAGGTGCTGGCCCAGCTCGAGCTGTGGCAGCACCACGAGGACTACAAGGACGAGGTCCACGTCCTGCCCAAACCCCTCGACGAGGAGGTGGCCCGGCTGCACCTGGAGAAGATCGGGGCGCGCCTGACGGAGCTCACCCCCGAGCAGGCCGACTACCTCGGCGTCGACGTCGAGGGTCCCTACAAGGACGACAGCTACCGCTACTGAGCCCTCGGGCCCTCCAGCTGCCCACCACCCACGCCGGCGCACGGTCACGCCTTCTTCCCTGCGGGCGTTGCGTCGCATAGCGTGGGTGGTGTTGTTGCCGAGGCCAGTGAGCACCGCAGATCGGTGCTCACGTCCGGACCCTCACCTGCCGATACCCCCGGGGAGGCCGGTCGAGGTCACGGACGGACCGTTCGACGACACCAGCCTTGACGAGGAGGACACCGTGGGTCGACAGCGCCGGGTCGCCGGCATGCTGACCGCTGCGAGCGTGGCGGTGCTCGCGATGATCGGGGTCGGCGCGGCCGTCGCCCAGTCGGACGACGCCGCGGCCACCGGGACCACGCCGGACGCGCTGCTCGAGCGGCTCGACGCCCTGGAGGCGGACCTGCCGAACAACCCGCCGCCGCTCGGGGCCGAGCTGTCGGCGGAGACCACCTGGGGCACCGTCCAGGGGGACGCGACCAGCGTGCGGGCCGTGCTCGACACCCTCGAGCCGGAGCTCAGGCAGCTGTTCATCGACGCCGACGACGCCGACGGCGACGTCGCCGACGGGGTCGCCCTGGTCGCCCGCGGCTGGCTCGACATCTGGACCGGCACCACGGCGCTGGCCGTCGCCGAGTCCGCCGACCTCGCCTTCCCGATCGGAACCACCGACGAGCTCGGGGTCGCCACCGGCGCCGACGAGCTCCGCGGGCAGGTCGAGGTCGGACTCGACCTGCTGCTCCAGGGCCGTGCTCGGCACCTGGAGGGCTACGGCCTCCTTCGGGACCTGGCGGAGGCGCCGCTGGACGCCCAGCTGCGCATCGACGACCGGGCCAGCGCGGCCGAGACCTACGACGCCGAGGTGCGCCCGCTGATCACCCGGCTGCTGTCCCACCCCGACCCGTCCGTGCTGGTCACCACCGACCGCTTCGACACCGACGCGCCGGGCGTCCGTAGCCGTGCCACCTCGATGACCGTGGTGTGCGTGGACCGCGAGGCGCTCGAGGAGCTCGGCGGCACCGCATCCGAGGAGGTGGTCGCCCAGCTCGAGGACGTCGACCGGATCGACTGCGAGGACCTGCCCGGCACCGACACCGAGTGAGGCCCTGGTGCAGAGCATCCCCAAGCCCGACGAGCTGCTCGCGCTGCACGACGTCACCGCGGAGCTGTTCACGACGCTGAAGGGATGGTTCGAGGTCCCCGACGAGGTCACGATCTCGCTGGCGGCCATCGACGCCGCGGTCGAGGAGCTCGGCGACCCGGTCATGATCGCGGCCATGGCCATGCGCAAGCTCCAGGCGCTCCGGCTGCTGGCCCAGCCCGGGGTGCGCACCACCACCGACGTGGTCGTCACCATCGTGCAGGACCTCGACCGGGCGCTGCTGCAGGCCCCGTCGATGTGGCTGAAGCGCACCGCCGCCGCCACCGACTGGGACGCGGAGTTCGCCGCCCTGGTCGATGACGATGCCGAGGATGCCGACGCCTCCGACGCCGCACCCGGGGCGAGCGGCGCCGGATCGTCGGCGCCGGGAACCGCCAGCGACGAAGATCCGGCCGTCACCCGGTTCCGGGAGCTCCACGCCGGCCTGCACCGGGCGCTGCGCGCGGTGGTCACCGCCAGCGAGGGGGAGATCCGGGTCCTGGTGTGAGGACGGGCTCTCGGACCGGGTCGGACAGGGCCGGGCGACCCGTGCGTGCCAGCCGGACGGCTGCCACCATGGCGAGCGCGGCGCGCACCGGGACCTCCCCGTGCTGCCCCGTGCTACGAGTCGTGTAGTAGCGTCGATCTGAACCGGCGCGGCGTCGCGGGATCGCGCCGGCTCGCCTGACGCCCGCGCAACACCGACACAGCTCGGACGACGGCTTCGGACCGTGCCGAGCGGAGGAAAGGTACAGCTCGATGAGGATGACCATCCGCCGCGCTGCCGCGGCAGCACTGGTAGGAGCGCTGGTGCTCGCCGCCTGCGGCGAGGCGCCAGATGACGACGTCGAGACCGACGTCGAGGAGACCGATCCGGTCGACGACGACGAGGTGGAGGACGACGTCACCGACGACGAACCGGCCGCCGGTGCCGACTTCCGTGGCTGCCTGGTCACCGACCAGGGTGGCGTCGACGACGCGTCGTTCAACGAGACCGCCTGGGCCGGCATGCAGCAGGCAGAGGCCGAGCTCGGCGTCGACATCGCCGTGCTCGAGTCGAACTCCGAGGCGGACTTCGCGCCCAACATCCAGGCGTTCATCGACCAGGACTGCGACCTGATCGTCACGGTCGGGTTCCTGCTCGGTGAGGCCCCCGAGGAGGCGGCGATCGCCAACCCGGACCAGAACTTCGCCATCGTGGACTACGCCTTCGAGGACGACTTCGACAACCTGCTCGAATTGGTCTTCGCCCCCGAACAGGCCGGCTTCCTGGCGGGCTACGTCGCCGCGGCGATGACCGAGACCGGCACCATCGGCACCTACGGCGGCATCAACATCCCGCCGGTGACGGTGTTCATGGACGGCTACCTCGCCGGCGCCTCGTACTACAACGACGAGCTCGGGACCGACGTCGAGGTGCAGGGTTGGGACGGCGCGGACGGGCTGTTCACCGGCAACTTCGAGTCCCAGGACGACGGCCGCAACATCACCGACACCCTGCTGCAGGCCGGGGCCGACATCATCATGCCGGTCGCTGGTCCGGTCGGTCTGGGCACGGCGACGGCCATCGAGGACTTCGGCCAGGGCAAGATGATCTGGGTCGACACCGACGGCTACGAGTCCACGCAGTTCGGTGAGCTCATGCTGACCTCGGTCATGAAGAACATGGACGTCGCGGTCTACGACGCGATGGCGTCGGTGGTGGACGGCACCTTCGAGGGCGGCCTGTACGTGGGCACGCTGGAGAACGAGGGCGTCGGCATCGCGCCGTTCCACGACTTCGAGGACGAGGTCCCGCAGGAGGTCAAGGACGCCCTGCCAGAACTGCGCGAGGGCATCATCGCCGGCGACATCTCGGTGGACCCCGCGGACTACTGAGCCGAACAGGACTCCACACGCACGACGACACGAACCGGAGGGGTGCCGCAGCTCTGGCGCCCCTCCGGCGTCGTGACGGTTCCGTTCCGTCCGGCGGTCGGGCTAGCGTGCGCGCAACGGTGGTCCGACCGCGAGGTCGCCGCGCCGCGGCGCATGCCCCCGGCAGGGAGCCGGTCAGCAGGCAGGAGGGTCGCGTGGAGCTGGAGCTGCGGGGCATCACGAAACGGTTCCCCGGCGTCATCGCCAACGACGCGGTCGACCTGGTCGTGGCGCCCGGTGAGGTGCACGGGCTGCTCGGGGAGAACGGCGCCGGCAAGTCGACCTTGATGAACGTCCTCTACGGGCTGTACCGCGCCGACGAGGGCGAGATCATCATCGATGGCACCCCCCTCCAGCTCGACGACCCGGGGGACGCGATCGACGCCGGGATCGGCATGGTGCACCAGCACTTCATGCTGGTCCCGGTGTTCACCGTGGCCGAGAACATCGTGCTGGGCGTCGAACACACCCGTGGTCTCGGTCGGCTGGATCGGGCCAGGGCCTCCCAGGAGGTCGCCGAGCTCGCGGAGCGCTCCGGGTTACCCGTCGATCCCGATGCCCTGGTCGAGGAGCTACCGGTCGGGATCCAGCAGCGGGTCGAGATCCTCAAGGCCCTCTACCGCGACGCCCGGCTGCTGATCCTGGACGAGCCGACGGCCGTGCTCACCCCCCAGGAGGCCGACGACCTCTTCGACGCCATCCGTGCCTTCACCACCGAGGGCCGGTCGGTGATCTTCATCTCCCACAAGCTTCGGGAGCACCGCGCGATCGCCGACCGCATCAGCGTCCTGCGCCGCGGGCGCATCGTGGGCACCGCCGATCCTCGTGAGGCCAGCGAGCAGGACCTCGCCAACCTCATGGTCGGCCGGCCGGTCGAGCTCACGGTCCACAAGCCCCCGGCCGAGCCCACCGACAGCGTGCTGGAGGTGCAGGGGCTGCGGGTGGAGGACGCCGTCGGCACCCCGGTCGTGCAGGACCTCGACCTGCAGATCCGCCGGGGCGAGATCGTCGCCATCGCCGGGGTGGAGGGCAACGGCCAGACACCGCTGGTGGCCGCCCTGACCGGCCTACGGGAGGTCGCCGACGGCACGGTCACCATCGCCGGCCGCGAGGTGGTGGGCGCGACCCGCAAGCAGATCCTGCGCGACGGGACGGGGCACGTCCCCGAGGACCGCGCCAGGGACGGCCTGGTCGCCGACTTCTCCGTGGCGGAGAACCTGGTCCTCAACCTCTGGGACGCCGAGCCCTACGCCCGGCGCGGCACCCTGCAGTTCGGGGCGATCAACGCACACGCCCGGGAACTGGTCGGCGCCTACGACATCCGCACCCCATCGGTGGGCACGTCGGCCGGTTCGCTGTCCGGTGGCAACCAGCAGAAGCTCGTCGTCGCCCGGGAGTTCGCCCGCCCGATCGACCTGCTGGTCGCCTCCCAGCCGACCCGCGGGGTCGACGTGGGCTCCATCGAGTACATCCACTCCCAGCTCGTGGCCAAGCGGGATGAGGGGACCGCCGTGCTCCTGGTGTCCTCGGAGCTCGACGAGGTGCTGGCGCTGGCCGACCGGGTGGCGGTGATGTACCACGGTCGGCTCGTCGGGCCCTTCGACACACCGATCTCCAAGGAAGCCGTCGGCCGGATGATGGCTGGCGCCGACCCCGCCGAGGTGCTGGGCGCCGCGGCGACGAGCCCGACGACGACCACGACCCCACCCGACGACCCCGCGACCGCCGACGGGAGCAGCCCCGGAGCGCCAGCATGAGCGACGACCACGAGCCCGAGGGCAACCCACCGGGTCCCGAGGGAGACGACGCCGACGAGCGCGGCCGCACGGCGGGCGACGTGCTTCTCGACGACGAGGAGCTCGCCAGGGCGGAGATCGAGGCGGCCGCCGAACGGGCGGCAGACGCCAAGAGCATCGGGCTGGAGGCCAGCTTCGGCGAGCGCTTCATCGCCGCGATCACCGGTACCGGTGTGATCGTGACCCTGCTGGCCTTCGTCTCCGCACTGGTAATCGGCGCGTTCATCATCGCCTTCAGCGAGGACTCGGTCCGTGAGGCCCTCGGCTACTTGTTCGCCCAGCCGGGGGATGCCTTCCGGGCCGCCTGGGACGCGGTGTCCAGTGCCTACCTGGCCCTGCTGCAGGGCTCGGTCGGTGGCGCCACCCAGCTGTCCGAGACCTTCGTGACCGCCACCCCGCTGATCCTCACGGGACTGGCGGTGGCCGTCCCACTGCGCGCGGGGCTGTTCAACATCGGGGCCGAGGGCCAGTTCGTGGCCGGCGGCATGCTGGCCGGGCTGATCGGCTTCAGCCTCACGGGGCTACCGATGGCGGTCCACCTGCCCCTGGCCCTTGTGGCTGGGCTCCTCGCCGGAGGGTTGTACGGGTGGATCCCGGGCATCCTGAAGGCCCGCACCGGGGCGCACGAGGTCATCTCGACCATCATGCTCAACAACATCGCCCTGCTGGTCAGCGGATACCTGATCTCCACGACCCTGTTCCGTCGGCCCGACCGCACCGACCCGATCTCGAAGTCGGTCGAGGCGTCGGCGCGGTTCCCGCGGCTGATCCCCTGGGAACCTGGGCTCAGGGTCAACACCAGCCTGCTCGTGGCCATCGTGCTGGCGATCGTGATCTTCTGGCTGGTGGAGCGCTCCACCCGTGGGTTCGAGCTCAACGCCGTCGGGCTGAACGCCTCGGCGGCGACGGCGGCCGGCATGAACCCCGGCCGCACCATCGTGCTGGCCATGACCGTCGGGGGCGCCATGGCCGGGGCGGGCGGCGCTGCGGTGATCCTCGGCCTGCAGCACCGGCTCACGATCGGGTTCTCCGCCGGCATCGGGTTCAGCGGCATCACCGTCGCCCTGCTGGGCCGTGGACGCATCGGCGGGACCGTCGCCGCCGGCGTCCTGATCGGCGCCCTGCAGGTCGGAGGTCGCAACATGCAGGCCCAGACCGGCACCTCGCTGGAGCTGGCACTCGTCATCCAGGCGCTGATCATCGTCTTCATCGCCGCGCCCGGTCTGGTGCGGGCGATCTTCCGGATCAAAGCCGATGACCTCGCCACCGGGCAGGTCGCGAAGGGGGGGGGCGCATGAGCCAGGCGATGACGACCCCGGCCACCCAACGACGCCGCGAGCGCCGGTTCGGGATGTTCTCGCTCCTGGTGCTGGCGGGCATGCTCGGCGTGTTCGCCTCCAGCACCCGGGGCGAGAGGGCCACCTTCATCCTCAACGATGCCCGGGGACAACTGTTCGAGCTCCCGGACCTGGTCCTGCCGGTCGTGCCCACCGTCATCCTGCTGTCCGCGGTCGTGGCCGGCATCGCCGCCCGCCAGTTCACCCGCGGCTTCGGCTCCCGTGCCGTGGTGATCGTCGGCGTCGTCGCGCTGCTGTTCGTGATCGCGTTCCTGACCTGGGCGGCAGCCGGGGGCCAGCTGTCCGTGGTGGGGCTCCTGCGGGGCTCGCTGGCGCGGGCGACGCCGATCGCCTTCGGTGCCATGGCCGGCGTCCTGTGCGAGCGCGCCGGGGTGATCAACATCGCGATCGAGGGGCAGTTCCTGGCCGGTGCCTTCACCGCCGCTGTCGTGTCGTCGATCGCCGGCGACCCGTGGGTCGGCCTGATCGGGGGGATCTCCGCCGGGGTCCTGGTCGCCTTCATGCTGGCTGGGCTGTCGATCAGGTTCCAGGCCGACCAGATCGTGGTCGGGGTGGTCCTGATCGTGTTCGCCACCGGCGTGACGTCCTTCCTCAACACCCAGGTCCTGTCGGGCAACCCGCAGCTGAACTCACCGACGCGCTTCCCCGCCATCTCGGTGCCCGTGCTCAGCGAGATCCCGCTGATCGGACCGGTGCTGTTCCGGCAGTCGTTGCTGGTGTTCGGGATGATCGCGGCGGTGATCGTCCTGCAGTACGGGCTGTTCCAGACCCGGTGGGGGCTGCGCCTGCGCTCGGTGGGCGAGCACCCCTTGGCCGCCGACACCGTCGGCATCCACGTGCTGGCCACCCGCTACAAGGCCGTGCTGCTCGGCGGCGTGTTCGCCGGGATCGGCGGCTCCTGGTGGACCCTGGACGCCGGCGGGCAGTTCTCCCGGGAGATGACGGGGGGCCGGGGCTTCATCGCCCTGGCGGCGATGCTGGTGGGCCGCTACAGCCCCGTGGGAGCCTTCGGCGCCGCGCTGATCTTCGGCTTCTCGGACCAGCTCGCCACCTCGTTGCAGTTGCTGCGTGTGCCCGTGCCCTCGGACCTGCTGCTGACCGCGCCGTACCTGGTGACGATCGTGGTCGTGGCCGGCCTGATCGGGCGCCTCAGGGTGCCGGCCGCTGACGGCAAGCCCTACGTCAAGCAGTAGCAGGGACCGTCCAGGTGGGTCCCACCTCGCTCACGGGTGGAGCCGCCCCCAAGGGCGGCTCCACAGCGATGCGGTGGCGGCGGGTTCAGCCCTGCAGCAGGGCCCCGATGCGGGTGATGCCCTCGACCAGGTCCTCGTCGCTGAGCGCGTAGGACAGCCGGGCGTAGCCGGGCGCACCGAAGGCCTCACCGGGCACCAACGCCACCTTGGCCTCCTCGAGCAGCACCTCGGCGAGATCCAGGGTCGAGGCGATCTGCCGACCGGCCACCTCGCGCCCGAGGTAGGACTCGAAGGATGGGAACACGTAGAACGCACCGGTCGGCTCGAACACGCTGACCCCGTCGATCGCGGACAGCGCGTCGACCGCGACTCGGCGGCGGCGGTCGAAGGCCTGCCGCATCGCCTCCGAGGGTCCCTGGTCGCCGGTGATGGCCTCGAGCGCAGCGGCCTGGGCGACGTTGCAGACGTTGGAGGTCACCTGGCTCTGCAGCTTGGCCATGCCCGCCGCCACCTCGACGGGGGCGATGGCCCAACCGACGCGCCACCCGGTCATCGCGTAGGTCTTGGCGACCCCGCTGGCGATGATGGTGCGCGGCGCCGCGTCGGGGGCGACCGCCGGCAGGGAGGTGAACACGGTGTCGCCGTAGACCAGCCGGTCGTAGATCTCGTCGGTGATGACCCAGATGCCGTGCTCCGCCGCCCAGTTCCCGATCTCGGCGGTGACCTCCGGCGGGTAGACCGCACCGGTGGGGTTCGAGGGGGAGACGAACACCAGCGCCTTGGTCCGCTCGGTGCGGGCCTGCTCCAGCTGGTCGACGGTGGCCTGGAAGCCGGCCTCCCCGGTGGTGGGCACGACCACGGGGACCCCGCCGGCGAGCTTGATCTGCTCCGGATAGCTGACCCAGTACGGGGCCGGGACGATGACCTCGTCGCCCTCGTCGAGCAGGGTCATGAAGATGTTGTACAGCGCGTGCTTGCCACCGTTGGCCAGCACCACCTCGGCGGCGGTGATCGTGCGGCCCGCGGTCCTGGAGGTCACCTCGGCGATGGCCTCGCGCAGCACCGGTTGGCCCGGAGCGGGGGTATAGCGGTGGGAGGCGGGTAGCTCGGCCGCCCGCTGGGCGGCGGCGACGATGTGGGCAGGCGTGGGGAAGTCGGGCTCGCCGGCGCCGAAGCCGATGACCGGCTCGCCGGCGGCCTTGAGCGCCTTGGCCTTGGCGTCCACCGCCTGGGTCGGTGACGCTTCCATCTCGCGGATACGACGGGCCAGTGACACGGTGTGCTCGATTGTCTGGGTGGTCGGCAGGCTCGCTGCCAGGCGCAGCTCCGGGGTCGGCCGCGCCAACCGAGTAGCGTAGCGGCAGGGCCCTGGTACCCCGGTGAGGGCGGAGGTCCCAACGGTTCGCCGTCAACGCCCGGCACCGCTGCCGTGCCGGATGTCCCCGCTCCCCACGCGCCCGGAGTCACCACCATGTCCGCGTCCGATCTGCGCATCCCCAGCGAGCTGCTCCCACGCGACGGTCGGTTCGGCTGCGGCCCGAGCAAGGGCCGCCCGGAGGCGGTCCAGCGGCTGGCCGAGGTCGCCGACGAACTGCTCGGTACCTCCCACCGCCAGCCCCGGGTCCGCGCCGAGGCCCAACGGCTCCGCGAGGGTGTCGCGCAGCTGTTCGGCCTGCCCGACGGCTACGAGGGGCTCATCACCGTCGGTGGTGCCACGGCGTTCTGGGAGTCCGCGGCCTTCGCACTGGTGGATCGGCGGGCCCGTCACTACGCCTTCGGCGAGTTCAGCGGCAAGTTCGCGGCGGCCACCGCGGCCGCGCCGTGGCTCGAGGAGCCCGACGTCATCACGGCGGCGCCCGGCACCCGACCCGAGGCCACCCCGGCCCCCGGGTGTGACGTCCAGGCCTTCACCCACAACGAGACCTCGACCGGGGTGATGCAGGATCCCGTGCGGATCGACGATGCCCTGGTCCTGGTCGACGCGACCTCGGGCGCGGGCGGGCTCCCCGTCGACCTGGCGGCCACCGACGTCTACTACTTCAGCCTGCAGAAGGGCTTCGCCGCCGAGGGCGGGCTCACCGTCGCGTTGCTGTCGCCGGCGGCCATCGAGCGGATCGAACGGATCGGGGCGTCGGGACGCTACATCCCGACCTTCCTGGACCTGGCGACCGCGCTCGACAACAGCCGCAAGCAACAGACCTACAACACCCCGTCGGTGTCCACGATCTTCCTGGCCGCGGAGCAGGTGGACTGGATGCTGGCGACCTTCGGCGACCTCGACGGGGTCGTGGCCGCCCAGCGCGAGAAGGCGGGCGTGCTCTACGGCTGGGCCGACGCGCGGGCCTGGACCCGACCCTTCGTCACCGAGCCACCGGCCCGGTCGCTGGTCGTCGCGACGGTCGACCTCGACGACGACGTCCCCGGCGACCAGGTCAGCGCGGTGCTCCGGGCCCACGGGATCCTCGACACCGAGCCCTACCGCAAGCTCGGGCGCAACCAGCTACGGGTCGGCATGTTCCCGGCGGTCGATCAGGCTGACCTCGAGGCGTACACCGCCTGCGTCGACCACATCGTCTCGCACCTGCCGACCACCTGAGCCGATCGGTCGCGCCTGGCCGCCCGCCGTCCCGGCGTCGAGGAGGCGGGTGCAGGCGCGGCCCGAGGCCTTGGCCGCCGACAGCGCCTCCTCGGCCCGCTCGAGCAGCTCTCCGGCGGGGATCGGACCCGCCGTCCATCCGACCCCGATGCTGACCGTGACGGCCATGCCGGCGGCAGCCAGCCGGTCGTGCACCCGTTCGGCGGCTCCATGGGCCACGGCGAAGGGCACCCCGGTCAGCACGACGACGAACACGTCGCCGGCGGGCCGGCTGATGAGGTCGTCCGGTCGGCAGACCTCGCGCAACGCGGCGACCACCGACCGGAGCACGTCGTCGCCGACGCGGTGCCCGCAGTCGTGGTTGAACCGCTTGAACCCGTCGAGGTCGATGGCCAGGGCGGCGAGGGGCTCGTTGGGGCCAGCGGCGCCGAGCACGGCCGTCAGGCGCTCGTGCAGCCCCTGGTGGTTGAGGGCGCCGGTGAGGACGTCGGTGTGCTCCAGGGGCTGGGGCGCGGCCGTGATGGCCGCCACTTGCTGGCGGGCACCGAGGGGGCGCAGCGACCCGAACCTGACCACGCCGGCGACGGCGGCCAGCAGCACCAGCCCGGTGGTGGTCACGGGCCATGGCGAACCGCCGACGATCGCCACCGTGGCGTAGGCGACCAGGACGCCCGCCGTCATCGAGCCCGCCACCACCGGCGAGGTGGCGACCACGCCGAACACGGCCACGAGCGGGAACAGCAGCACGAGCGGGCTGGTCGCGCCCCCGTCGAGCCACACCGCGGTCGCGGCGGTCAGGGCGAGCACTGGGCCCCACAGGGCCCGGGAGGGAGCTGCCCGGCCCGAGCGGGGCGAGCTCGGCGAGTCACCGGGAAGGAACAGCACGACGGCGGCGGCCAGCACGGTGATGGCCGCCCCGACCCCGAACAGCGCCGTGCGCTCCGGGTCATCCGCCGCGAGCAGCGCGTGCAGGATCACCGTCAGGCCCAGGAGCACCGCGACGAGGGGACCGGGGCTGGCCGGCACCCGCCACGTGGTGGCGGGCGGCTCACGACGCACGTGCAGCTCCATGCCACGAGGTATCGACACGCCGAGGTGCCGACTCAAGCCCCGTTCCGCGGAGCTGCGTTGCCGCGTGGGCGGGGTCCCGGTCAGCCGGCCAGGTGCGGCGCCACCTCCGCGGCGGCCATCTCGCCGTAGACCCTGCCGAGCCGGTCGAGGAAGCCCTCGGGTGCGAGGCCGTACTCCTGGGTGCCGACGTGCTCGAGGACGTAGGTCGCGACCATCGAGCCGATCTGGGCCGCGCGTTCCAGCGGTACCTGCCACGACAGCCCCGCCAGCAGGCCGGCCCGGAAGGCGTCGCCGACCCCGGTCGGGTCCTCCCGTCGCTGCTCCGGCGCAGCCGGCACCTCGATGCAGGCGCCGTCGGAGGTCTCGATGATGGAGCCCTTCGGACCCAGCGTGGTGATCCGGGTGTCGACGCGGCCGAGCACCTCGTCGCTGGACCAGCCGGTCTTGGTCTCCAGCAGCGCCTTCTCGTAGTCGTTGGTGATGAGGTAGTGGGCCCCGTCGACGAGGTCGCGGACCTGGGCACCGTCCATCCGTGCGAGCTGCTGACCGGGATCGGCCATGAACCGCAGGCCGAGCTGTCGACACTCGGCGGTGTGGCGCAGCATCGCCTCGGGGTCGTTGGGGGAGATCACCACGAGGTCGAGGGCCCCGTGGCGCTCGGCCAGAGGGGCGAGCTCGATGAACCGGGCCTCCTCCATCGCGCCGGTGTAGAACGAGGCCATCTGGTTCTGGTCCTGGTCGGTGGTGCACAGGAACCGGGCGGTGTGCTTCAGCTCCGAGACATGCACCCCGGAGGTGTCGACCCCGTGACGCGACAGCCAGGCGCGGTAGTCACCGTCGAAGTCCTGCCCCACGGCGCCGACCAGCACCGGCGACAGCCCGAGCTGCGCCAGCCCGAAGGAGATGTTGGCCGCGACCCCGCCGCGACGGACCTCCAGCTCGTCGACCAGGAAGGACAGGCTCACCCGGTCGAGCTGGTCGGCGACCAGCTGCTCGGCGAACCGCCCCGGGAAGGTCATCAGGTAGTCGGTCGCGATGGATCCGGTCACGGCGATCCGCACAACAAGCTCCGATGGCTCGGTCGGGTGTCGGTGGCGCCGCAGGACGGCGCGCCGGAGGGTAACCGGCCGGTGCCCGCGGGCAGGGCTGTGCGCCTATCGGTCGAGGGTCCTCCGCCTCCTGCGCCACAGGGGCTCGGGGACCTAGGTTGCGGCCGACGGTGCGACCGGTCGCGGCGGCGGGCACCGGACCGCGCGACGGCGCGCCCGGTAGCGGGCCCGAAGAGGGTGCGCCCGGCGGAGAGGAGGGACCTGATGAGCCTCACGGACGCGGTCGGCGAGGACCTGCTCGCCGAGCTGAGCAACCACCTGCTCGTGGACGGCTACGACTTCATCCTGGACCTCGACCGCAGCCGAGGGGCGAGCCTGGTCGACCTGCGGACCGGGCAGGGCTACCTCGATCTGTTCACCTTCTTCGCCTCCAACGCCCTCGGCATGAACCACCCGGTGCTGACCACCCCCGCCGCCCAGGCCCGGCTCGCCCGTGCCGCCACCCACAAACCCTCCAACTCCGACGTCTACCCCCGCGAGCTCGGTGACTTCGTCGCGACCTTCCAGCGGGTGCTCGGTGACCCCCGGCTGCCCTACCTGTTCCTCATCGAAGGGGGCGCGCTCGCGGTCGAGAACGCGCTCAAGACCGCCTTCGACTGGAAGAGCCGGCGCAACGAGGCCGAGGGCCGCAGCCGCGAGCTCGGGATGCAGGCCCTGCACCTCACCGGGGCCTTCCACGGGCGCACCGGCTACACGATGAGCTTGACCAACACCGATCCGAACAAGACGGCGAGGTTCCCGACCTTCCGCTGGCCGCGGATCGACACGCCCGCCCTGCAGCACCCGCTGGCGGACCACACCGAGGCGAACCGGGCCGCGGAGGACCGGGCACTCGAGCAGGCGGCCGCCGCCTTCGCGGCCAGCCCCCACGACATCGCCTGCACGATCCTCGAACCGATCCAGGGCGAGGGTGGGGACCGCCACCTCTCGGCGCGGTTCCTGCGGGAGCTGCAGGCCATCACCCACGACCACGACGCGCTGTTCATCCTCGACGAGGTCCAGACCGGCG
>PWEU01000019.1 GCA_003554005.1 Nitriliruptoraceae bacterium | reverse complement strand
GTGCGGACGATCACCCTCATGCTGTTCTACGGTCTGGCCGACGCCGACGGCACCAACCCCAACTGGGCGGTGGTCGGGTACCCCGGGCCGTCCACCACGACCCCGCGCCCGCCGAGGCAGCTGACGTCCACCCCGGTGCCGACGGATCGCGAGGTGACGTGGGATGCCGACGTGTGCATCGTCGGCTCGGGAGCCGGCGGCGGGGTCATCGCCGCCGAACTGGCCCAGGCCGGCCTCGACGTCGTCGTGCTGGAGGCCGGGGGGCACGCGGAGGCCGCCGACTTCTCCCCCTTCGAGCTCGAGGCGATGGCGCAGCTGTACTGGCGGGGCGGGCACAACCCGACCGCCGACGGCAACATCACGATGGTCGCCGGCGCGACGCTGGGCGGCGGCACGACCGTCAACTGGACCAACTGCGTCCCTCCGCCGGCCCACGTCCGTGTTCAGTGGGAGCAGGACCACGGACTCGCGGGCCTGTCGGGCGCGGACTTCGACACCCACCTCGCGGCGGTCTCGGAGCGGATCTCGGCCACCGACACCTGCAGCGACCGCAACGGTCCGAACCAGCGCCTGGCCGACGGCGCCGACGCGCTCGGATGGTCCTGGAGGGTCGCCAGCCGCAACACCGATCTGGCCGTCTACGACGCGGACCTCGCCGGCCATCTCGGTTTCGGTGACGTGACCGGCAGCAAGCAGGGGGGCCTGGCCACCCACCTGAGCGACGCCGCGGCCGCCGGCGCACGGCTCGTGACCCGCGCGCGCGTCGACCGCGTCCTGGTGGAAGGGGGCCGGACCACCGGCGTGCTCGCCGCCGTGACCCACCCGGATGGAGCCACCACCACGCTGAGGATCCGTGCCCCGAGGGTCGTGGTGGCCGGCGGCGCCCTGGAGACACCTGCGCTGCTGCTGCGTTCGCAGATCGGCGGTCCCGCGGTCGGCCAGCACCTGCGCCTGCACCCGGTGGCGGTGCTCGTCGGCTACTACCCGGATGACCAGCGCACCTGGTGGGGCCCACCGCAGTCGGTGGTCGTCGACGAGTTCGCGCAGCTCGAAGAGGGCCACGGGCTGCTGCTCGAGTGCAGCCAGTTCGGGACCGGCCTGTCCGGTGCGAGCCTGCCGTGGCGGTCGGGCCGCGACCACAAACTGCTGATGGGGCGCGGCGCGAACGCCTCCCCGGCGCTCGGGTTGCTCCACGACCGGGGAGCTGGACGGGTCACCATCGACGATGACGGCGAGGCGGTCGTCACCTACCCGCTGGACGACGAGTTGGACCGGCGACTACTCGACCGCTCCGTCCACCTCATCGCGGAGCTGCAGCGGGCGGCGGGGGCCACCGTGATCGTCGACCTCGCGCCCGCCGGGCAGATCTGGCGGCGCGGCGACGACCTCGACGCTTTCGTCCAACGGGTCCGGTCGCAACCGCTGGGGGCCGGCGGTCGGCCGCTGTTCAGCGCCCACCAGATGGGGACCGCCCGCATGGGGACCGATCCGGCGACCAGCGTGGCCGACCCCTACGGCCAACTGCACGAAGTCGCCGGGGTCTACATCGGCGACACCAGCGCGTTCCCGACCGCGGTCGGCTCGAACCCGATGCTGACCTGCATGGCCCTGGCACGTCGGACCGCCCACGCGATCCTCGCGGCGACGCCTGCCGGGTCCACCGCCGAGGCCGGCACAGCGACGGACCCCCCGACGACGGACCCCCCGACGACGGACCCCCCGCCGACGGACCTCCCGACGACGGACCTCCCGACGACGGACCCCCCGACGACGGACGCCCCGAGCAGCTGAGGAGGCGCGATGCAGACCCTGCGGACCCCGGACGAGGCGTTCGACGACCTGCCCGACTTCCCGTTCGCTCCGCGCTACCTCGAGGTCCGGGACCCGGACGGCGAGGGCACGCTGCGCCTGCACCACCTCGACGAGGGCGATCCGCAGGGACCGGTGGTGGTGTTGCTGCACGGCGAACCGACGTGGAGCTTCCTCTACCGGCACGTGCTGCCTGCGCTGGTCGATACCGGATGCCGGGTACTCGCGCCCGACCTGATCGGCTTCGGCCGGTCCGACCAGCCGACCCGTCAACAGGACCACACCTACGCACGCCACGTCGCCTGGCTCGACGAAGCGCTGTTCGGCCACCTCGACCTCACCCGGGTGGTGCTCGGCTGCCAGGACTGGGGTGGG
Source organism: Nitriliruptoraceae bacterium (assembly GCA_003554005.1). GTDB lineage: Bacteria > Actinomycetota > Nitriliruptoria > Nitriliruptorales > Nitriliruptoraceae > T1Sed10-7. The sequence continues at coordinate 4,153 of PWEU01000019.1, read as the reverse complement.
CTGCTCGGGCTCCGGCTGGTGGCTGGCCGCCCGGAGCGCTTCGCGGGGGTGATGGCGTCGAACACCGGACTCCCCACCGGCGACCACGACCCGGGCGAGGCGTTCCTCGCCTGGCAGCAGGCCGCGCGGACGATGCGGACGTTCCCGGCGGGACGCATCGTCGACGGCGGCACGCTCACGGCGTTGCCCGACGACGTGATCGCCGCCTACGACGCACCGTTCCCCGACGCCGACCACCAGGCGGGTCCCCGGATCCTCCCGAGCCTGGTGCCGACCACTCCGGACGATCCCGCCGCGGAGGACAACCGGCGGGCGTGGCAGGCACTCAGGGGGTTCAGCGAGCCGGTCCTGACCGCGTTCACCGATCAGGATCCGATCACCCGCGGAGGAGACCGCCCCTTGCGTACCCTGATCCCGGGCGCTGCTGGCCAGCCGCACCGGACGATCGAGGGTGCGGGCCACTTCGTGCAGGAGGATGCCCCGGAGGCGTTCGTGGATGCCATCCAGGCCGTCCTGGACGCGGTCGAGCGACCCCGCTGACTAGTCATCAGGTGGGCGGCCGGCTGCTCACCGACGCGAGCGGCAGGCCCGCTGGACGGTCCGCTGCGATGACCCGTCCGCCGCCCAGGCACACGAGATCCTCCGGGTCGTAGACCCCCGCCGCCTGTCCCAGGGCGAGGCCGTGGACGGGCTCATCCAGCTCGACGCGGACCCGGTCCTCCCCGACGTGAAGCCGGCCCGGCACGCTGCGAGCGTGGGCGCGGATCTGCACGCGGACCGGACCGGTGGGGACGTCCCCGCGCGTCCAGCTCGCCTGCTCGAGCTCCGCCCAGCGGCACGCGAGATCCTCGCGTGGCCCGACCCGCACCGTGCGACTCGGCGCGTCCACCGCGGTGACGAAGCGTCGCTGGTGATGGTCGAGGCCGAGTCCGCGCCGCTGCCCCACCGTGAACCGCCAGACCCCGCCGTGGGTCCCCAGCACCTCGCCGTCTTGATCGACGATCGGACCCGGGTCAGCCGGCAACCGATCGGCGAGGTAGCCGGCGGTGTCGCCGTCGGGGATGAAGCACACGTCGTAGCTGTCCGGCTTGTCGGCGACCCGCAGGCCGCGTTGTGCAGCGACCGCACGGACCTGCGCCTTGGTGAGCTCGCCCACCGGCAGCAGGGTGTGCGCCAGCTGCTGTGGCGTGGCGACGTACAGCACGTAGGACTGGTCCTTCGCCCCGTCCACCGCCCGGTGCAGCTCGACGCCCGGACCCGGCCCGACCACGGGTGCACCGTGACGACGCAGCCGGGCATGGTGTCCCGTCGCCAGAGCGTCGAAGCCGAGCCCCAGCGCCCGATCCAGCAGGGCCGCGTACTTGACCCGCTCGTTGCAGGTCACGCACGGGTTCGGCGTGCGGCCCGCGGCGTAGCCGGCCGCGAAGGGCTTCTGCACCTCACGTTCGAAGACCTCGCTCAGGTCCCACACGTAGTACGGGATGCCGAGCACCTGGGCCGCGCGGCGGGCGTCCTGGGCATCGTCGAGGGTGCAGCAGCCGTGGCCGGGAACCTGCTCGTCCAGCGGGAGGTCGGCGAGCTTGAGGTGCACGCCGGTGACCTCGTGGCCCTGATCGAGCAGCAACGCCGCGGCCACGGCACTGTCCACCCCGCCGGACATCGCGACCAACACCCGGGCCATCAGCGCACCTCCGCTGCGACGCCCCGGGAGGTCCGCAGCCGCGGGACGAGGTCGGTGAGCACGTCGATCGCCCGATCAACCTCCGCGTCGGTGCTGGTCCAGCCGAGGGTGAGCCGCAGAGGCGTGCCCTGCAGACCGCAGGCCTCCAGGACCGGCGAGGCCTTCGCCGCCCCGGCACCGCACGCCGCCCCGCCGGAGGCCGCGATGCCGGCGGCGTCGAGGCCCAGCGAGAGGGCGTTCGCGTCGACGCCGTCGAGGAGCAGATGGACGTGGGAGGCCAGTCGCCACGCCGGATCGCTCGGGCCGGAGCGCTGCACCCCCTCCAGCGCGGTGACCGCGCCGGCCAGGCGATCGGCCAGCGTGACCAGACGCGGACGCAGCTCGGCACGGTCCGACACGGCCGCGGTGAGCGCGGCGCCGCACGCCGCGTCCAGGCCCACCGCGAAGGTGCCCGATCGCACACCGCGGTCCTGACCTCCGCCGTGCGCGAGCGGCACCACCGGCAGACCCCGGCGCAGCACCGCCACCCCGACGCCCTGCGGGCCGCCGAACTTGTGGGCTGACAGTGCCAGGGCAGCCACGCCCCACCGAGCCACGTCCACCTCGAGCGTGGCGGCGGCCTGCACCGCATCGGTGTGGAGCGGCACGCCCCGCTCGGCCAGTTCGGCTGCCAGGCCGGCGATGTCGTTGACCGCCCCGAGCTCGTTGTTGGCCGCCATCACGCTGACCAACGCCGTCTCCGGGCGGAGCGCGGACAGCACCTCCTCGACGTCCACGCGGCCGTCCGCGCCGGGTGGGACGACCGCCAGCGTCACATCGCCCCGCTCCGCGAGCCAACGGGCCGGATCCAGCACGGCCGGATGCTCCACGGCGGTGGTGACCAGGTGGGGCACCTGCCGCCGACGGTCACGGGCCGCCCAGGTGATGCCCTTGACGGCGAGGTTGTCGGCCTCCGTGCCACCGGAGGTGAACACGACCTCGTGGGGTGAGCAGCCGAGCGCGACGGCGACCGCCTCGCGCGCCTCCTCCACCGCAACCCTGGCAGCCTGACCCGCGAGATGGGTCGAGGAGGCGTTCGCCGCATCGAGCCACGACGCGAGCGCCTCCCGCGCTTGAGGGCGCGGTGGCGTGGTCGCGGCGTGGTCCAGGTAGGTCGTCATGGCGTCGACGACGGTAGCGTCGACCGCCATGAGCGCACCCCACCTCCCCGAGCAGGCCCCCTTCCCCCCGATCCCGCGGGGCGTCCTGCCGCTCGGTGTCGACCTCGGGGTGGCCCAGGGGCACCGGTTGCTGCTGCTCAGCCTGGAGCGCTGGGACGGGTGGGCCGACCTGCGCTTCGCCCGGTTCGACACCGGCAGCGGCCAACGCCTGGCACGGCGGGTGCCGCCGGCCGAACAGTGGCGCGTGCACGCCGATGGTGTCGCGATCGAGGTCGTGGATGCGGTCGGGCGCGGTGATCGCTGGTTCAGCAACGGCGAGGTGCGTCTGGTGCCGGCCCCCGTACCCGGCAGCAACCTCGAGGTCGAGGTGGTGCTGGCACCGGGCGCACCGGCACTGTCGGGTGTCGTGGCGCTGCCGGACTGACGACCGAGGACGACGGGACACGAGCAGCGAGGTGGCGATGGCAGCGGCGGATCAGCGGTTCACGGCCCGGGCAGCAGCGCTCGGCGTCGAGGTCGACGCCCGGCGGTTCCCCCAGGGCACCCGGACAGCGGCCGATGCGGCAGCGGCGATCGGCTGCGACGTCGCGCAGATCGTCAAGTCGCTGGTGTTCATCGCCGACGACCAGCCCGTGCTGGCGCTGACCTCCGGGGCGAACCGGGTGGACGAGCCGAAGTTGGCCGCGGCTACGGGCGCGGAACACGTCCGCAAGGCGACGGCCGAGGAGGTGCGGACCGCGACCGGTTACGCGATCGGCGGGACGCCACCGTTCGGTCATGACCGTGCGCTCACGGTGCTGTGCGACCGCGACCTCGCGGCCCTGGAGGTGGTGTGGGCGGCTGCCGGGACCCCGATGGACGTGTTCGCGATCCGCTCCGACCAGCTGGTGCAGGTGGCCGGCGCCCGCGTCGTCGAGCTCGCGGGCTGAGGTGCCCGGTGGACGTCGCGGAGGAGGCGGCGGCGAAGGGTCAGGTGGCCGGATGGTCGCCGCCCCGTGCCGATGGCGGTGGCGGCCGAGCCTGGACGTCCCCCATGCTGGGCCTGCGGCATGATCGCCGCCACGATGCCCGCCCGCAGGAGGCACCATGAGCAACCAGGACCGGTTCGAAGGCAAGGCCAAGGAGACCGCTGGCAAGGCGACCGGCGACGACCAGCTCGAGGCCGAGGGCAGGACCCAGCACGCCAAGGGCAAGGTCGAGGGGAAGGTCGAGGAGGCCAAGGACACCGTCAAGGGTGCCTTCGAGGCCGCCAAGGACGCCGTCTCGAGCGACGACGACGAGCGGTCCTGACCGCCACCCACGATGGTGCCCC
>PWEU01000409.1 GCA_003554005.1 Nitriliruptoraceae bacterium | reverse complement strand
TGATCGAGGCGTCCTGCTTCCGCCAGGTCGAGTTCGTCGGCATCCTCGCCGGCACCGAGCGGCGCGCGGAGGCGGAGGAGCTCGTGGACTTCCTGCTGTCCACCACCTTCCAGGAGGACGTGCCGCTCACGATGTTCGTCTTCCCCGTCAACACCGAGGCCGAGCTTCCCGAGGTGTTCGTCGAGCACGCCGTGATCCCGAGCGACCCGCTGGAGCTCGACCCGACGGTGATCGGTGAGCAGCGAGAGGCGTGGATCGAGGCGTGGACGGCCACGGTGCTCAGGTGACCGACGGCACGGCCAGCACCAAGCGGCGCACCCACGGCCCCCGACGGCACCGTCGTGGGGCACCCCGTGGCGCCGCGCTCGCGCTGCTGGTCGTGCCCGTCGTCTTCCTCGGCTGGTTCTTCGTCTGGCCGGTCACCGCCATCGTCGGCCTCGGGCTGGCGCCGGACGGCGAGGTGCAGCTCGGGGTGCTCGCCCGCGTGCTCACCGACCCGAGCGTGCGCAGCGTGGCCTGGTTCACGCTGTGGCAGGCGGTGGTGTCCACCGGCCTGACCCTGCTGGTGGCCATCCCCGGTGCCTACGCCCTGTCGCGCCAGGAGTTCCCGGGCCGCCGCGCCCTGCAGGCAGCCGTCACCGTGCCGTTCGTGCTGCCCACGGTGGTGGTCGGCTCCGCCTTCCTGGCCCTGCTCGGGCCCCGCAGCCCCATCAACGCCGCCCTGGTGGCCGTGCTCGGAGAGACGGCGCCGACGCTGGACCTGCGCCGCACGGTGACGGCCATCCTGCTCGCCCACGTGTTCTTCAACTACGCCGTGGTGGTGCGCACGGTCGGGGGCCTGTGGTCGATGCTCGACCCCCGGCTGGAGGACGCGGCCCGAGTCCTGGGCGCGTCGCGGTGGCGCACCTTCCGGGAGGTGTCGCTGCCGCTGCTCTCCCCCGCGATCGCCGCCTCGGCGGCGATCGTGTTCCTGTTCACCTTCACCTCCTTCGGGGTGGTCCTGATCCTGGGCGGACCCGGCCGGGCCACGATCGAGGTGGAGATCCACCGGGCCACCACCCAGCTGCTCGACCTGCCGCTCGCCTCCACCCTCGCGCTGCTCCAGCTGGTGGCGGTGCTGTCGGCGCTCGCGGTGTACGGCCGGCTGACCCGGCGGGCCCAGCAGCAGCGGCTGGTCGCATCCGCGAGCACCCGGCGGCCACCGCGCTCACGGGGGGAACGCTGGTTCCTGGGGGCGAACCTGGCGGTGATCGTCATCCTCGTGCTCAGCCCGCTGGCGGTGCTGGTGGAGCGCTCCTTCGTGACCGCCGCCGGCTACGGGCTGGACAACTGGCGGCGGCTGCTGGTGGACGAGCCGAGCTCGGTGCTGGCGGTGCCGGCCGGCGAGGCGGTCCGCAACTCGCTGCTGTTCGGTGTCAGCGCGACCCTGGTCGCGCTGGTAGTCGGCGGGCTGGCCGCCACGGCCGCGACCGTGGGCCGTGGCTGGATCACCGGCGCGGTGGACCGGGCCCTGATGGTGCCGCTCGGGACCTCGGCGGTGACGGTCGGGTTCGGCTTCCTGATCGCCCTGGACCGACCGCTCGACCTGCGCGGCTCGCCCCTGCTGGTGCCGCTGGCCCAGGCGCTGATCGCCACGCCGTTCGTGGTCCGCACCCTGCTCCCGGTCCTGCGCTCGATCGACCAACGGCTCCGCGACGCCGCGGCGGTGCTCGGTGCCAGCCCCTTACGGGTGTGGCGGGAGGTGGACCTGCCGATCATCGGTCGCGCGCTGCTGGTCGCAGCGGGCTTCTCGTTCGCGATCGCGGTGGGTGAGTTCGGTGCGACGGTGTTCGTCGCCCGTGCCAACCTGCCCACCATGCCGGTGGCGATCTTCCGGCTGCTCGGCCGCCCCGGGGTCGCCAACTTCGGGCAGGCCATGGCGATGTCGACCCTCCTGGCCGCCATCACCGCGGCGGCGCTGCTGGCCATCGACCGGCTGCGGGTCGGATCGGTCGGGCGCTTCTGATGCTCGCGATCGAGCACCTCACCCTGGCCTACGGCGACACCGTCGTCGTGGAGGACCTCGCGCTCAGCGCCGCCGACGGCGAGGTGCTGTGTGTCCTGGGACCCTCCGGGTGCGGCAAGTCCACCCTGCTCAGGGCCGTGGCCGGGCTGGAGCCCCCCGTCGCGGGCACGATCCACCTCGACGGCCGCGACCTCGCCGGGCTCCGCCCCGACCAGCGCGACGTCGGCCTGATGTTCCAGGAACACGCGCTGTTCCCCCACCGCACCGTGGCGGAGAACGTCGCCTTCGGCCCCCGGGTCCACGGCCTGGACCGCCCCGCCATCCGCCAGCGGGTGACCGAGGCGCTGTCGCTCGTCGGACTGAGCGGCACGGAGTTCCGTCACGTGGACGAGCTGTCGGGTGGGGAACGCCAGCGCGTGGCGCTGGCACGGGCCATCGCCCCCCGGCCGCGGCTGCTGATGCTGGACGAGCCGCTCGGCTCGCTGGACCGGGCCCTGCAGACCCGCCTGCTGGAGGACCTCCCCCGGGTGTTCAGCCAGCTCGGGACGACGGTCGTCTACGTCACCCACGACCAGGACGAAGCCCTGTCGCTCGCCGACCGCATCGCGGTGATGCGAGCCGGGCGCATCGAGCAGCAGGACACCCCGGCTGAGCTCTGGCGGGCCCCGAGAACCGCGTTCGTGGCCGGCTTCCTCGGCCTTGGTCCGGTCGTGGACGTGCAGGCCGACGCCGACACCGTGACGACGCCGTGGGGCCGGGTGCCCCGAGGCGCCGTGAGCGACGCCGGGGCGGCCACCGGGACCGTCGCGGCCGTGCTCCTGCCCGAGGCCCTCCGGCTCGCTCCCGGTCACCGGCCGCCGGGGGAGGACGAGCTCGCCGTCGCCGCCACCGTGGCCACCCGCCGGTTCCAGGGCGATCACCTCCGGGTCGGCGTCGACACCGACACCGGCCAGCGCCTCTACGTGGCGGCCTGGCGGGGACAGCTCCCCGGCGTCGGTGACGAGGTGACCCTGGCGATCGAGGTGGCGGGCATCCACCTTCTCGCCGACGATGCCCGCGGCTAACGTGCCGCCAGGCACCGACGACGACCGCACCGACGAGGACCCATGGACGGCTCCACCCGCGCCCTGCTGGACCACGTTCCGCAGGGGGGCCGGCTCACCACCATCCTGGTGCGTCCGCAGCGCGGCGGGGCGGCCCAGGCGGTCGAACAGACCGAGGTGGTGGCCGGCCTCGGGCTGCTCGGCGACCACCGTTGCGTCGGCCGGAGCCCCGACCCATCCTCCAAGCGGCAGGTCACCCTGCTGCAGGCGGAGCATCTGCCCGTGGTGGCCGCCCTGCTCGGCCGCGACGAGCTCGACCCGGCCCTGCTACGCCGCAACCTCGTCGTCGCCGGCATCAACCTCGCCTCCCTGCGCGACCGCCGGTTCCGGATCGGTGACGTCGTCATCGAGGGCAGCGGCTGGTGCCACCCCTGCTCGCAGATGGAACAGGCCCTGGGTCCGGGCGGCTTCCAGGCCATGCGCGGCCACGGTGGCATCACCGCCCGCCTGCTCACCGACGGGGAGCTGAGGATCGGGGACCCGGTGACGGTGGCGGGCGCTGACCCCAGCCACGGCTGAGCGGCCACCGCTGAGCGGAACAGGCAGGCGTCACGGCAGCCCTGGCGACGTTGCTAGCGTCGGCCGGAGGCCCACCGACCCCGTGGGCGACCCAGACCGGCACCCCCGACGGAGCCAGCCGTGACCACCGAGGCGTCAGCGCACGACCATCACCGAAGCGATGCGGAGCGCATCGTCGCCCACCTGGACCTCGAGACCAAGGTCGCCCTGCTGTCGGGGGCGGACAAGTGGCCCCTCGAAGGGGTACCGGGTGCCGGCTTGGCCCCGGCCATGGTGGCCGATGGACCCCACGGGCTGCGCAAGATGGCCGGCGACGAGCTCAGCCTCGGCGGCGCCGCACCCGCCACCTGCTTCCCCACCGCGGTGACGCTGGCCGCGACCTGGGATCCGGAGCTGCTGGAGGCCGTCGGCGCGGCGCTCGGCCGTGAAGCCCGGGCCCAGGGCGTCGACGTCATCCTCGGCCCGGGGCTGAACCTCAAACGCCACCCGGCCGGCGGCCGAAACTTCGAGTACCTCAGCGAGGATCCGCTGCTCGCGGGCACCCTGGCGGCGGCTCTGGTGCAGGGGATCCAGGCGCACGGCGTGGGGGCCTGTCTGAAGCACCTGGCGGCCAACCACCAGGAGCGCTTCCGGATGGTGGTCGACACCATCGTCGACGAGCGCACCCTGCGCGAGATGGAGCTGACCGCCTTCGAGATCGCGGTCCGCACGGCACGACCCTGGACCGTGATGACCGGCTACAACCGGCTGAACGGCACCTACTGCTCCGACCACCATTGGCTCCTGCACGAGGTGCTGCGCGGGGAGTGGGGCTTCGACGGGCTGGTGATGTCGGACTGGGGCGGCATGAACGACCGCGTGGTCGCGACCCAGGCCGGCTGCGACCTGGAGATGCCCGGGAGCAACAAGGCGCTCGACCGCGAGGTGCTGCTCGCCGCCGAGGAGGGCCGCATCGCCGAGGCAGAGATCGACCGGTGCGCGACCCGGGTGGTCGAGCTGCTGATCCGCGCCGCCGCCAACCGGGCGGGCGAGGCCAGCGCGGACCTCGACCGCCACCACGCCCTGGCACGGCGCGCGGCCGCGGAGGGCACGGTCCTGCTGACCAACGACGGCACCCTGCCCCTGCCCACCGGCCAGCAGGCGGGTCGCCTCGCCCTCATCGGGGCGTTCGCGGCCACCCCCCGCTTCCAGGGGGCCGGGAGCTCCCAGGTGGAGCCGACCCGCTTGGACGATCTGCGGACCGCCCTGACCGCCCGGCTGCAAGGTCAGGCCGACATCACCTACGCGCCCGGGTACGACGCGGTGACCGGTGCCACGACCGACCAGCTGCTCGCCGAGGCCGTGGCGCAGGCGAGCGCAGCCGAGGTCGCCGTCGTGGTCGTCGGCCTCCCCGGACGCTACGAGTCGGAGGGGTTCGACCGCGAGCACCTGGCCCTGCCCCCCGGCCACACCCAACTGGTGGAGGCGGTGCTGGCCACGGGGACCCCGACGGTGGTCGTGCTGCACAACGGTGCCCCCGTGGTGCTGCCGTGGGCCGACCGCGCCGCCGCGGTCGTGGAGGCCTACCTCGGTGGCCAGGCGGGCGGCAGCGCCCTGGCCGACGTGTTGGTCGGAGACGTGGACCCCGGGGGCCGGCTGGCCGAGTCCTTCCCCGCCGCGGTCGGCGAGCTGGCGGCCCACGCCAACTTCCCCGGCCATCCCAAGCAGGTCGAGCACCGCGAGGGCGCGCTGATCGGCTACCGCTTCCACGACACCGCCGGGGTACCCGCGGCCTTCCCCTTCGGCCACGGGCTCAGCTACACGACCTTCGTCATCGACGGCCTCGAGGTCACCGGCGAGGGCACCGACCGCACCGTGCAGGTGACCGTGCGCAACACCGGCGAGCGGGCGGGCAGCGAGGTGGTGCAGCTCTACCTGCGGGCGGAGCGCTCGGTGCTGTGGCGCCCGGCCAAGGAGCTGAAGGCCTACCGCAAGGTGCGGCTGGAGGCCGGACAGGAGCAGCGGGTGTCGCTGCCGCTGGACCGGCGCGCGTTCCGCGTCTACGACGTCGCGGCGCAGGCGTGGCTGGTCGAAGCCGGCTCCTACGAGGTGCTGGTGGGTCGGTCCTCGGTGGACATCGCGGCGCGGACCACGATCGAGGTGGCCTCCGACGACCAGGTCACCCCGGGCACGATCCCCGCGGGCACGATCACCACCGACGAGGAGTTCGCCGCCCTCCTCCGGCACCCGGTGCCGACCCCGGACCCGGTCCTGCCCTTCCACCGCAACAGCCCCGTCTCGGACCTGCCCGAGACCCCGCTCGGCGCCCGCATGCACACGGCGCTCGTGGCTGCCGCCCACCGCCGCATCGAGGGATCCAACGACGCCGCGGACGAGTCGAGCCGGCGCATGTTCGAGGCCGTGGTCAACGAGGCGCCGCTCAGGGCCATCACCCTGCTCGGCGGCGGGAAGCCACCGATCCGCGTGATCGACGCCATGATCGACCTGCTCAACGGTCGCGCCCGCGACCGGATCGGTGAGCTGCTGGCCCAGCTCCGCCGCTGATCCGACCGCAGCCGCCCCCGACGGAGGACCGCACGATGCGCGAGGTGCGGTTCCCCGACGGCACCGTCGTCCGCGCCGCCGCGCTCGAGGAGCGCGAGGTCAACGCCGCCTGGCGGCAGCACGGCCTCTACCTCGATGCGCGCTGGTCCCCGACGTGGCCGGCGCAGCTCGTGGACTGGCCCGACCTC
>PWEU01000125.1 GCA_003554005.1 Nitriliruptoraceae bacterium | reverse complement strand
GCCCGCCGTGGCCCGTGATGTCGAGCCTGCTCGCGTCACGACCACTCCCGTTCCCCCGCACCCCGCACTGCCAGGAGCAGAGATGTCAGGACCTGTTGCGATCATCGGCGGCACCGGAGCCATGGGACGGGGGTTGGCAGCCCGGTTGGCGCTGGCCGGCGTCGAGGTGGTGCTCGGCTCCCGGGACGCCGAGCGTGGTGCGGCCGTGGCGGCGACGCTCACCGAGGAACTGGGAGCCGGCGCCGCCGCGATCACCGGCACCGACAACGCCACCGCCGGGGCCACTCCCGTGGTGGTGCTGGCCGTCCCCTTCGACGGGTTCGAGGCCAACCTGGACTCGATCGCCCAGACCGCGACCCCCTCGGTGATCGTGTCGATGGTGAACCCGCTCGGCTTCGACCGTCGCGGGGCCTACCCGATCACGGTCGCGGCCGGCTCGATCGCGGAGCACATCGCCGAGCGCTTCCCCGAGGCCCGGGTGGTATCGGCGTTCAACACCGTGGCCGCGCCGGTGCTGGGGGCCCTGGACCGCCCGGTCGACGAGGACATCCTGGTCGCGGGCGACGACCCCGAGGCCGTCGACATGGTCGTCGACCTGGCCGATCGCATCGACGGCGCGCGGGGGGTCGCGGTCGGTGCGCTGCGGCTGTCGGTGGTGCTCGAGTCCCTGACCCCGGTGCTGATCGGGGTGAACAAGCGCTACCGCACCCACGCGGGGGTGCGCTTCAGCCGTCTGTCGAGCGACTGAGTACCAGCGGCTCGGCCGTGGCGTCGATGAGGGCGTCGAGTGCCGTGCGCAGCCGGGCGGTCACCGGGCCGGTGGCCCCGTCGCCGATCGCCCGGGTACCGACGCGGACCAGCGGCTGCACACCCCGGACGGCCGAGGTCAGCAGGGCCTCCCGGGCGCCGAGCAGCTCCTCGCGCTCCAGTGTCCGCTCCTCGACCGCCAGGCCGCAGCCAGCCGCCACCTCGCACAGGGCCGCGCGGGTGACACCGCCGAGGATGCCGGCGCTGACCGGCGCGGTGAGCAGCCGGTCGTGCACCACGGCGGCCAGGTTGGCCGTCGCTGCCTCCAAGGGGCGGCCCGCGGGATCGCACAGGATGGCGTCGCTGGCGCCGTGGGCACGTGCCGCACGCTGGGCGACCAGCGAGAGCAGGTACGCCGTCGACTTGATCATGGGCAGCTCGCGTCGCAGGTCGACGAGGTACCCGCGGGCGGGCGGTCGCGGGGGTGCGCCCGGAGCGCGGGTCCGTTGGGCCGTGAGCACGACCGTGGCAACGCCGGCGCCGGTCCCCGGGAAGGGCACCGTCAGGTCCAGGGGCCCGGCGGTGCAGGTGACGCGCACCACCACGTCGTCGCCGAGGTGGTCGTTGGCCGCGACCACCGCGGCGATGCCCGCTCGCACCGCGGCGGGATCGATCCGTATCCCGAGGGTGCCCGCCCCGGTCTCCAGGCGGTCGAGGTGGGCCCCGAGCCGGAAGCTGTGCCCCTGACGGACCCGCAGGGTCTCGTACACACCCTCACCCGAGCGCAGGCCGCGGTCCAGGGCGCTCACCGTGGCGAGGTGCGCCGGCACGAGCCGTCCGTCCACCCACACCTGTGTCTCGGTCATGTCCGCAGCACCCGGGTGTCGGTCGGGGGGGGCTCGCCGTACGCGGTCGGGGGACCGTCGACGACCCGGATCGCGCTGACCGCCCGCAGGAACGCCGCGGCCTTGTCCAGCGTCTCCGCGTGCTCGCTGCTCGGCTCGGAGTCCGCGACGATGCCACCGCCGGCCCCGTGATCGACGATGCCGTCGGCGTGCAGGGTGGCCGTGCGGATCGCCACCGACAGGCGGGCGTGACCGGGGGCCAGGAACCCGATCGCTCCGCAGTACCACCGCCGCCGGACCCGCTCGAGCTGCTCGATCAGCGCCATGGCCGCGATCTTCGGGGCGCCGGTGATGGAACCGCAGGGGAAGGTGGCCCGTAGCAGCTCGCCGTAGCCGGTCCCGGAGGTGAGCTCGCCCTGCACCGTGGACACCAGGTGCCAGACGGTGGGGTGGGCCTCCACCCGCGTCAGCTCGGGGACCTCGATGGAGCCGGGGCGGCAGACCCGGCCGAGGTCGTTGCGTTCGAGGTCGACGACCATCACGTTCTCGGCGCGGTCCTTCGCGGCGGTGGCCAGGTCGTCGGCCAGGGCGGCATCCAGTGCGGCGTCCCCGGCCCGTGGACGGGTGCCCTTGATCGGACGGGTCCGCACCCGTGCCCCGTCCACCGCGAGGAAGGTCTCGGGCGAGATCGAGGCCACGCCGACGTCGGGCAGCGCGGCACCGAAGGCGGCGGGCGAGGCCGACCGCAGCGCCCGGTACAGCTCGTGGACGCCTCCGGGCCACCGTGCCGACAGCCGTTGAGCGAGGTTGACCTGGAAGACCCGTCCCGCCCCGATCGCCGCCAGGATCGTCTCGACCGCCGCGAGATGGTCGGAGCGGGGCAGGCTGGTCCAGGCCATCTGGGGCGGTACCGGCGGGCTCGCGGGCCGCGACCGCGGCCGTGCTTCCTGCCGGCGGCGCGCGGCGTCGGCCAGCCGTCCCCGTGCGAGCGCGATCGCCTCCCGTGCCCGTCGGTGGGGGTCGTGACCCCCAGCGAGGCTGTTGGGCAGCGGACGTGCCATCAGCAGCGCGCGATCACGCGCTGGGGTGACGGCACACACCACCTCGGTGACCCTGAGCGAGAGCAGGGGGCCGGCTCGGTCGTCGGCCGCGAGGTGGGGGAGTCGCTCCACGCGGCGGGCCAGGTCGTAGGCCAACGCACCGACCAGGCCTCCCGTCAGCGGCGGCAGGCGCGGATCGCTGTGCGCCCCGGGGTGCACGCCGAGCTCGGCGCCGAGCCGTTCGATCGACGCGAAGGGATCGGGGCCGAGGTCGCGGACCCGCCGGCCGTCGGCCTCCAGCCAGCTGCGTCGTCCGTCGTCGCTCAGACGCCACCGACCGTGGGGCAGCACGTAGTGCCAGCCGGAGCCATCGGCGCTCTCCAGCACGTCGGCGGGACCCAGCGCACGCACGCAGGCGTCGACGTCGACCAGGCCGGCGGCATCGCGGGGCACGGTGACCGGATCGACCACGGCGGGTGGGGCCGCGGTCGCGGGGCCAGGAGCCGGCGTGGGCGCGGTCATGTGCTCGAGGGGACGCCGTACTTCCGCCGGAACGCCGCCGCATCCATCGACGCCAGATCGTCCTCGAGCTCGCGTTGGAACTCGTCGGCCTGCTGGGCGTCGGAGAAGGTCTGCGACCACACCAACGCGCCCGTGGCGACGACCTGGAGCTGGATGTCCACCATCGATGCGCCGTCGTAGCCGCCGCGGCGCCGGGTCAGCACGCGGAAGTCACGCCGAGGGCGACGGGCTTCGGTCACGGGATCCTCGGGCAGGTCGGCGGGCGGGACGGGAGGGGCCGGCAGTGGTCGGTCCCCGGTCCCGGCTGTGGGGTGCGGCGGTCCGCAGCCCGGACCACCGGTTACGCTCACCCGCCCACCGTACCGGTGTGTCCGCGAGGCGAGGTGAGCGCAGTGAAGGTCTACACCAAGACCGGAGATGACGGAACGACCGGACTGCTGTACGGCGGGCGGGTGGACAAGCACGATGTCCGCACCACCGCCTACGGCACCGTGGACGAGACCTGTAGCGCGTTGGGCCTGGCGCGGGCCGACCTTGAGGGTGAACTCCACGACGCGGTCCTCATCGTCCAGCGGGAGCTGTTCGTCGTCGGAGCCCAGCTGGCGACCCGGGCGGACCACTGGGACCGTCTGGAGGTGGGCGTCAGCCGGGTCGACACCGCGATGGTCGCGGCGCTCGACGCGCGCATCGACGCCTGCGTGGCCCGGCATCCGCTCCCGCAGCACTTCGTCGTGCCCGGCGGCAACCGGCCGGCGGCAGCCCTCGACCTGGCGCGGACCGTGTGCCGTCGGGCCGAGCGGCACACGGTGGCCATGGACCGGGCCGGATTGCTGCCCGACGACGCCCCCGTGCGGTACCTGAACCGCTGCGCGGACTACCTCTACGTGCTCGCGCGGGAGGTCGAGGGGACCCACCTGCCCTCCCGCGAGCTGGGGTGAACGGCGGCACCGTGCCGCTGCGGGACGATCTCGGTGACGAGGTCGTCCTCGCACGCCCCGTGGAGCGGATCGTGTCCCTGGTCCCCAACCTCTCCGAGCTGTTGTGGCACTGGGGGCTCGCGGACCGCCTGGTCGGCGTCACGGAGTGGTGCGTGGCCCCGCCGGACGGCTTCCCCCACGCCCGTAGGGTCCGGGGGACCAAGAACCCCGATGTCGCGGCCATCATCGCGCTCGCACCCGATCTCGTCCTCGCCAACGAGGAGGAGAACCGGCGGTTGGACGTGGAGCGGCTACGTGCGGCCGGGTTGGCGGTGCACGTGACCCGCGTGCGGACCCTGGCGGCGCTCCCCGACAGCCTGCACCGGCTGGCGGGCGCGCTCGAGGCCTCCGGCGACGCCCTACGGCTCGTCGCGGACATCGAGGCGGCGCTGGCGGCGTCCGAGCCACCCAGCCGGCGCCGGCCGGCGGCCTGTGCGGTCTGGCGAGACGACCCGGCGCAGGGCGGCGACGAGGAGGGGTGGTGGCTGCTCGGTCGTGCCACCTACGCGGGGGACCTGCTGGACCGGCTCGGCATGGAGGTCCTGCCCGCCGACCCGGAAGGCCGCTACCCGCGGTGCAGCCTGGCCGAGCTTCGGGCCCTGGATCCCGAGGTCGTGCTGCTGCCCGACGAGCCCTACGCCTTCGGGCCGGCGGACGCGGCCGAACTCGGTGGGGTCGGGCTCCGAGCGGTCCTGGTCGACGGCATGGACCTGTGGTGGTGGGGCCCGCGCACGCCGGGCGCCATCGCGCGGCTCGCCCAGCTGACCCGGTGAGCCCGGCCGATGGTCAGTAGGTGTGCTCCGGCCCCGGGTACTCCCCGTCGGCCACCTCGCTCTGGAAGGACTTGATCGCGCCGCTGATCTCCGCCCGCAGGTCGGCGTAGGCCTTGACGAACCGGGGCAGCCGCCCCGCGGTGAGGCCGAGCAGGTCGTGCCACACCAGCACCTGTGCGTCGGTGCCCGGACCCGCCCCGATCCCGATCGTCGGGACCGTGATCGCCTCGGTCACGCGACGGCCGATGGTCGCGGGCACCGCCTCCAGCACCACGGCGAAGGCCCCGGCGTCCGCCAGCGCCACCGCATCCTCCACGATCCGGTCGGCAGCCTGCTCATCCCGACCCTGGACCTTGAAGCCGCCGAACTGGTGCACCGACTGGGGGGTGAGGCCGAGGTGGCCCATCACCGGGATGCCGGCGCGCACCAGGTGGGCGGTCGTCTCCACCATCGGTCCGCCCCCCTCGAGCTTCACCGCGGTGGCGCCGCCCTCCTTCAGCATCCGCACCGCCGAGCGGAGCGCCTGGGACGGCCCGTCCTGGTAGGACCCGAAGGGCAGGTCGCCGACGACCAGCGCGTGCCGGGCCCCCCGCGACACCGCACGGGTGTGGTGGAGCATCTCGTCGAGGGTGACGGGGATGGTCGAGTCGTACCCGAGCACGACCATGCCGAGGCTGTCGCCGACCAACAGCACCGGTATCCCGAGCTCGTCGAGCAGGGCGGCGCTGCCCGCGTCGTAGGCGGTGACCATCACGAACCGTTCGCAGCGAGCCTTGGCGGCGGCGAGGTCGTGGATGGAGACGGGGCGGCCAGGGCGTGCGCCGGCCCCGTCCACGGACGAGTGAACGGACACCTCAGGAGCCTTCCTGCCGGCCCGACGGTGGCGCGTGTGCGCCGCGGGTCCAGCGGATCATCCGGTGGCGGTCCGCACAGTGTGCCGGTTCCGGACCACGGATGCGCGATCGGACAGGACGCGTGGCGGTGTGGAGGGCGGCCGGCGGTCTAGGTTCAGGACCCCGACGAGGAGGATGGCGAGGTGGCAGCAGCACCCGGCCACCCCGACCTGGTCGCCTTCCACCATGACGCACGGACGGCTCGGGCGACCATCGCCCGACTCTCGCGGGCTGGCGTCGACGGCAGCGACATCGAGCTCCTCGGGCCCATCGAGGTGGTCACGGCGGGACGCTACGGCGACCGTCAGACCGACAAGGGCTCGAGCCTCGCGCTGGGCTGGCTGGTGCTGCGGGGGCTGCTGATCGGCATGGTCCCGGGCGCGCTGTTCGGGGCCGTGTTGCTGGGGCTCACCGCTGGGGTGTCCGCGCCGGTGGTGTGGGCCGGCGCCGGCGGGGGTGCGTTCTTCGGGGCAGCGGTCGGGGCCCTGGCGGGCCTGCTGATGGCCCCGACCATGGTCAGCTCCTGGGAACGCACCTTCTCGCCTCTGGTCCCGGGTGCCGTCGCGGTGGGCGTGCGCTGTGCCGACGG